>DQTM01000106.1 GCA_015662785.1 Sulfurospirillum arcachonense
AATTCTTTGCGTTGAGGATGAACCTCAAGCTTTGGCACAACTTGAACTCTCTTTAGAAAGCTTTTGTAAAGAGCTTTACTGTGCCAAAGATGGTATGGATGCTCTGGAAGTTTTAAAAGAGAATGAAATTGACGCCGTTATTACTGATTTGAATATGCCTCGTCTTGATGGACTTGGGCTTTTAGATATTATAAAACAGAAGTATAAAAAAACAATAGTCATCATTGTAACAGCACACTCAGAGAGCAACTACCTTCTTAAAGCAATAGAGTTAAAAGCAGATGGATATATACTAAAACCTCTAAATCTTCAAGAGCTTTTTTCACTTATTATCAAAAATGCAGGTTCAAAATACTTTAAAAATGAGCTAGATAGTAAAAATTCACTTTTGAAGATACTAAGAACTATTGGCGGTAAAAGAGTTCAAATTATAGAGCATATTTTTAACAATATCAACGAAGACAATCAATTTATAGGTACTTATGATGATATAACAGCTAAACTAAATGCTAGTAAGCCAACTGTAGTAAACACTTTTAAAGTGCTTATAGAAGATGGCATACTATCACGTGTTAAAAATGGGCAGTATAAACTAACCGATAATATTATCTAAGATAACTACTAAAGTTAAAAATAGGAAAAGACGCAGTAGTTTTTAACTCTTTTATGAAGGTGTCAAACTCACTTGGTTTTTGCCATATTGGAAATTCTACTCCGCTTATTTCTTCAACTTCTTTTTGAGCTATATACAAAGAACCAACTTCATCAATAAGACCTCTGTCCTTTGCTTTTTGAGCTATAAATACTCTTGCATTTGCAAACTCTTTTGCATCTTCTTTTTTAAGACCTCTTGCATTAGCTACGTCTGTTATAAAAAGCTCATATGCATCACCAATAAGCTCTTCAAGTGCACCTCTTTCTTTAGGTGTCCACTCTCTTGTAAACGTTCCCATTTGTTTGTATTCACCAGCGGTTATAATTTGTTCGCTGATTCCAAGCTTATCTGCAAGTTGTTTGATGTTAGGTGCTTGAAATAAAACTCCAATAGAACCTATAAAAGCCCCTGGGTTTGCGATAATCTTTTTAGTCCAGATTGAAGCGTAGTAACTTCCACTTGTCATACTCCCACTTGCGTATGCTATGACTGGTTTTAATTCATTGAGCCTTTTTATAGCCATACTAAGCTCGATTGATGGAGCAAGTGCACCACCAGGAGAGTCAACTTGAAGAAGAACTCCTTTGATGTTACTATCCAGTGCTGCATTCTCTATATCTGCTAAAATTTTGTCTATATTAGTTATTTGTCCTTCTATTCTTATAGTAGTAAGATTTGGTTGAGCAAGAGTATCTTCACTAAAAGGGTTAAAGATAAAAAGTAGTAGTGTTATAAAAAGCATTGCTTTAAAGTGATTATTTATGTAACTTATAACATTCCCAATCCAACGAAATATAAACATTATATTTTCTCCCCTGCAACATAAGTTGCTTTTGTAAATTTTGTATGTAAAATCAATTCTAGCGCAATATCTTCAATATTTTCTAAATCGTCTTGAACTTCACATACAATAAAATCTGCAAATTTATCTTTTGAGATTTCTCCACAGTTTAAATTTAAAGCTTTTGCTCCATTACATGTAGACATCTTTATAAGAAGTGGAGCAAGTTTGTTTAAATCACCTTTGAAGTGCATCATCAAAGCTGCTCTCATTTCATCCCAAAGATTCAATGATATGTTTGAGCTTAGTCCGTCAGTTCCTAGATTTAACATTGTTTTATCTATATTCTCAATTTCAAGTCTCCCGATACCAAGAAGTCTATTGGAAACAGGGCAATGAGTCACACTTCCGCCTATGTTTTTTATCTCTTCTAACTCTTTCTTATTTGCTTGAACACAGTGTGTAAAAAGAGTCTTTGTTCCATAAAAGAGGTCTATATAATCATTAGCACTACTCATAGGACGCGAATTTGGAGCAAAGTTGTTAAAGAAGTCATTGAACTCTCCTTTGCCACTATCAATCCACTCTCTTTCAGCTTGTGATTCCATAAAGTGAGTAGAAACAACATAACCCTTTTTTCGAGCAATATCAAGAGCATTACGAGCCAACATAGGGTGAGTTGAGTAAGGAGAGTGAATTGCGATAGCAGGAATCAATCTTTCATTTTCGTTATCTTCTGTCACTCTTAGTCGTGATTTGAAATCTTCAAAAAGTATATCAACACTATTGGGTTGGCTTCCTAAAATTTCAGTAAAAAACACAACTCTTTGAGGAGTTTTATAGCAAGCATCAAAATCATTACCAAAACTACTAATAGCTCCAAAAGTAGTAGTTCCACTCTTTTGCATAATTTTTAGTTGTTTTTCTATAACTTCGTCGTTACAAGTTGAGAGTAGATCATCTCGTTTAGCTATCACTGAATTCAACCAAGTCATAAAATTACCATACTTCAAAGAACTTTTGTTAGAACTGAACTCAAGATGAACATGAGTATTTATGAGTCCAGGCATTAAAACAGAGTTTTTAGGAAGCTCAATCACTTCAGCTTCAGGGTATTTTTGACTCAAATTTTCCAATTTATCTATATCTAAGATAGTTTTATCAAAACAGACAGCACTATTTGTTAGTATCTCAAATTTGTCGTTACATGTAAGGATGTAACTTGCACTTATTATCTTCAAATTTTTTCCTATATTTTTGTTTTAGTATATCAAAATAACTCAGTTTTTATTTATTGCTTAATTATAATTACTCCTAAGCCTTAGAATTATTTGGTTGCTTAAATGGTTCAATTATGATAAAATAATGTATATTTAAAAAAAAATAAAGAAGAGAAAATGAATAAAAAAATGTGGAATCTGTCGCTATTTATAATTACGTTTGTATCAAATACTGTATTTGCAGGAGATATTACAAAATCCTCTTTAGACCAATTAATGTCCCTTTCCGGACTTAATAAACAAATTACAGAATATCCTAAAATGGTAAATGCAGGAATGAATGAAGCAAGACAAATGGGAGCAAAAATACCTAAGGATGAGTTTGATGCGATGCAAGTAGCTGTACAAAGTTCTTTTAAACCCTCAGCAATGCTTGCAGTAATTAGTGCAAAGATTAAAAAAGACATATCTGAACCAGATGCTAAAGAACTTCTGACTTGGTATAAGTCTGATATTGGAAGAGTGATTACAAAAGCTGAAGAGGATGCAACTACACCTACTGGATATCAAAATATGATATCGCAAGCCCAATCACTTTTTGCTGATAAAGAACGCTTGAATTATGCTCTTAAAATAGAGAGTCTGTTTAATGCTACTGATATGGCGATGAAAATACAGAATAGAACTAGTCTAGCTGTATATTCTGCTATAACTCAATCTACAAACCCATATAAACCAATAGAGATAGCAGAATTTAAAAAACAGATGGCTGCTCAAGAAGAAAAAATGAGAGCAAATATGAAACAATTTATTGTTCTTTCTTTTATCTATAGTTATAAAGATTTAGATTTTGCAAGTATTGAAAAATATATTACTTTTTTAGAAAAAGATAAAACAAAAAAATTCAATCAAAGTACAATGTATGGCATTGAAAGTGCACTTATGGACTCTGTTGATAAATTAGCTGCATCATTAGCAGTAGTTAGAAAAAAATTTTCCAATTAGAACAATGAATTTATTTTCTTTATAAAATCTAAAGGATCTATTTTTTTAGACTCTATTATGATTGAGAAGTGCAAGTGAGGCCCGGTGACTCTTCCTGTGGCTCCACTTAGTCCTAAGGCTTCTCCTCGCTTTACAAATTCTCCCTCTTTTACGTTGATTTTGCTTAGGTGGGAGTATGAACTGTATATGCCTTCTCCGTGGTCGACTATGACTGCATTTCCTGAGTAGTATCTCTCACTTGCTACTACTACAACGCCGTCATTTACTGTTTTTAGTGTTGTTCCTGTAGGAGCTCTGAAATCTGTTCCTGAGTGAAAGCCTTTTAATGAGCCGTTATATATTCTTGCATTTCCATAGTTGCTTGTTATTTTAGAGTTTAGTGGCATTAAAAATGGTTTTTTCCAGTAACGTTCTTTTGTTACAGTAGCATATACTTTTTTAGATTCAAGGTACTCTTTCCAAATTCTATTTTCTGCACTTTTTGGTGGCTTTACTTTTTTGGGATTTACTTTCATAGTCTCTTTTTTATATTTTCCTTGCTTTACATGTAGAACTATTTTTTCACTTTTGTTACCCTCTACATGTAAGAGTTTTATCTCTTTGAGTTTTGTTTTATAAGCTATTGGTAAAAGTACAAAATAACTATCTTTTTTGATAGGATGTTTTAGTAAAGATAACTCTTTATTGTCCTTTAAAACTTGGCTATTTTCACTTACTTCTAACAAAAAAGTTTTTCCATTTGTAACTTCATACGCAAATATATTTGTTAAAAACAAAAAAATTAAAAAAACTCTACTCATAATCATCCTTTTACTATTATTTTTGTATAATACCCTAAATTTACATAAAGGCAATTAATGAAAGTAGTAGTAATACAAGGACCAAATTTAAATCTTCTAGGTCATCGTGAGCAAAATATCTATGGACCGATGAAACTTGAAGAGATTCATACTCAAATGGAGAGTATCGCTAAACAAAACAATATGGAAATAGAATTTTTTCAGTCAAACCTAGAAGGCGAAATAGTTGATAGAGTTCAAGAGTGTATTGGTGATGCAGATGGTATCATTATCAACCCAGCAGCTTATACGCATACTTCGATAGCTATTCGTGATGCAATTTCAGCGGCAGCTATGCCAACAGTTGAAGTTCACATTAGTAACATAAATAGACGTGAAGAGTTTAGAGCTAAATCTTTAACAGCTCCAGTTTGTACTGGTCAGATTGTTGGATTTGGACCATTTGGTTACCATCTAGCGATGATCTCTATGACTCAAATTTTGGGTGAAATCGACGCACAAAAACAAGCTCAAGCAGCAGCTCAGGCAAAAGTAGAAGCGTAGTAATGAACTACATTTTAAAAGATGAAAACGCTGTTTTTTATGAGTGCGGTTTCTCTTGTGATAATGTTGTTTTTTTAAAGTTTGGAAACGAAGCTTTTTTTATAACGGATTCAAGATACGATACAGAAGCAAATGAGTACATAAAAGACGCAGAGGTTATTATAACTGAGCGCCGTGATATGTTCCCAAAAGTAAGAGAGCTTATAAAAAATGCAAAAATTAAAGAGCTTATTTTTAACCCAAGTGAGTGGAGTCTTCACGCTTATGAAGAGTTTACAAAAGATATTGATGATGTAGAGTTTAAGCGAGTAGCTAATTTTTCTCAGCAAAAACGTATCATAAAGAGTGCAGATGAGCTTGATATATTGAGAAAAGCCTCTGAAATTGGTGCTAAAGCATTTGATAATTTTGCGAAGTTTTTAAATGAATCTGGCTTACATGTAACCGAGCAAAGACTTCATTTTGAGGCAGAAAACATACTAAAAAACTATGGTGAATTTGGTTTGAGTTTTTCTCCTATACTTGGAGTAAACAAAAATGCAGCCAAGTGTCATGCTCTTCCTCTTCTTGACACTTTAGATAAAGGAGATTTGATTCTTTTTGATGCTGGTGTCACTTATAAAGGATACTGTTCGGATAGAACAAGAACAGCAGAGTTTGACCAAAACCTAAACTTTAGTAAAACTCAAAAGTTTAACAGTGCAAAGCGTCAAGAGATTTATGACATAGTTTTAAAGTCTCAAGAAGCAGGAATTAAAAAAGCAAGAGCAGGTGTAAAAGCTTGTGAAGTAGACAAGGCTTGTAGAGAAGTGATTGAAAAAGCTGGATATGGTGAATGGTTTATCCACTCAACTGGTCATGGTGTTGGACTTGACATCCATGAGCTTCCTGTTATTTCAAAAACAAGTGAAACAGTTCTTGAAGAGGGAATGGTTTTGACAATTGAGCCGGGAATTTACCTGCCAGAAGAGTTTGGAGTTCGCATAGAAGATACTTTGATAATTACAAGCGGTGAAGCTGAGGTAATAGGCTAATAATGCAGTTTTTTTATGATAGGTTTTTTCCAATCATAAAAAGAGATAATAAAAGCTACAAATACGAAGCAGTTGTAGGCATAGGTGGTAATGAAGGAGATGTACGTAGAAGATTTAGAAGTCTTTACATGTACATGATGAGAAGTTCGCTTGTAAGCATAAGTGAAACTTCTCCAGTTCTTCAAAACCCACCTTTTGGCTACTTAGACCAGAAAGATTTTTACAATGCGATTATGGTTGTAAGAACGTCATTAAGCCCAAAGGCATTTTTAAAATTTCTTTTACATGTAGAGAAGATATTTGGACGAAAAAGAAGTTTTAAAAATGCCCCAAGAACTCTTGATTTAGATTTGATATTTTATGAAAATGTTAAAATCAAGAGCAAATCGTTGAGTGTTCCACATCCTAGTTGGAGCAAAAGAGAGTCGGTAGTGCTACCACTATCAAAAATAAAAGGAGCGGGACTGGTTGCTTTTGCAAGGCAAAAGATACCTGTACCCGACATCAAAAAAGGAAGATATAGGTGAAATTTTTGACTTTTAGTGCCGCGACGCCAGCTGCTGCTTTAAAACAAGCTCAAATAGAGTGTGGTGAAGATGCTTTAGTGGTCAGTACAAAACAGGTGAAAAAAAAGACTCTTAATACTCCTGCTCTTTATGAGGTAGTTGTTGCTGTTGAAGATGCGAAAGTACAATCGGCCCCAAAGCGACCAGTGCGAACACAAAAAAGTACAGAAGATGTTCTCATAAACATTTCAGAAGCAGCAAAACAGATATCTCAGATAGCAAAAGTAACAGAGACAAATTTACCTTCTCGTCCTCATTCAAAAATATCAATTCAAGAGAAGAGAAAATCTAACGATGATGTTGGAGACATAAAACAAGAGATAACAAAACTTGCAGACAAAATAAAGCTTATCCAAGAGATGTTTTGGGAAGAAAAATCTCCTGCAAGAAATAATCTTGCAATTCCACCAGAGTTTGCACAGATATATAAACTAGCAAAAATAAGCGGTATGGGAAGTGATCATCTTGATAACATAATGAAGCTTACACTCGAACACATGCCTTCAAAAATGAGACACTCTAGTGAATCTGTAAAGCGTTATTTTCAAGTGCTTTTACGAAAGATGATTAGAGTACGTCACGAAAGAGAAGTGCCAAGAGGTGCAAAAAAACTTATTATGTTTGTTGGACCAACAGGTGTGGGAAAAACAACAACCATAGCTAAGTTAGCTGCTCGTTTTTCATATATAAAAGAGAAACGTGACAAAGTAGGAATCATCACACTTGATACATATAGAATTGGAGCAGTTGAACAACTTTTTCAATATGCAAAGATGATGAGACTTCCTATTGAAGATGTTGTAGACCCAAGTGACTTTAACGACGCTCTTCGTTCACTTTCTCATTGTAATGTTATTTTGATTGACACTGTAGGAAGTTCACAGTACGACAAAGATAAACTAGCAAAACTAAATCAGTTTATAAAAAATAGTGAGTATGAAATAGACGTAAACTTGGTGCTTTCAGCAGGGAGTAAACTAGAAGATTTAAAAGAGATATACAAAAACTTCTCATTTTTAAACATAGATACACTGATTTTTACAAAGTTTGATGAAACTAAAGCTTTTGGAACAGTTTTTTCTTTAATACATGATATAGATAGACCAGTGAGTTACTTCTCAGTAGGTCAAGAAGTACCAGATGATATAGAAGTAGCAAATAGTGACTTCTTAGTTAGGTGTATGTTAAATGGTTTTAAAAGGAAGCAAGATGCAAACTCAAGCAAATAAACTTCAAGAACTTGTAAAAGAGGGAAAGTCATCTGTTAGAAAAAATACAAGAACAAAATATATAGCTATAACAAGTGGAAAAGGTGGAGTTGGAAAAAGTACTTTAAGTGCTAATCTAGCAAATGTCTTAGCTAAAAATGGATATAAAGTTGGGCTTTTTGATGCGGATATTGGTTTAGCCAATCTTGATGTTATACTAAACGTTCGTATAAGTAAAAATATTTTACATGTACTCAAAGGTGAAGCAACTTTAGAAGAAATAATTGTACATGTAAAGAAAAACCTTATACTCATACCTGGCGAGAGTGGTGATGAGATACTGAAATACAATGATCAGTTCTTGTATGAGAGATTTTTTGAAGAGACTAAAGTTTTAGATGACTTGGACTTTATGATAATAGATACAGGTGCTGGTATAGGTAGGCATACACAGTTGTTTTTAGAAGCTGCTGATGAGGTTATTGTTGTGACTGTTCCTGACCCTGCTGCTATTACTGATGCATATGCAACCATAAAAGTGACTAGTAAAGTAAAACCAATAATACATTTGGTTCTTAATATGACAAAAAGTGCTAAAGAGGCAGAGCTCATTTATGAAAAAATAAGTAAAGTAGCTGTTGCCAACATAGAAGGGCTTAGCTTAAATCTATTGGGACGTTTACCAGAAGATAAATTAATAGCGAAAAGTATAAAGCAAAGAACACTCTTTAGTGATGATGCTCCAAATGGTGCTGCTTCGCATGAACTTAAGAGAATAGTCAATAATCTTGTTTACCGTTTGGAACGTAAAGTGCTTAAAGATGAAGAAGATAGAGGTTTTGGTAGTTTTATAAAGAGCCTTATAGACAAATTTTAAGGATATCAATTGAAGGTTAGTCCGAATAATTTTATATATTTTTTTACAGTATGTGGGTTTTTTATAGGCTTAATATTTACTATAATAAATTTTTCAATGCCAGAAGATATCATTTTGTATACAGCAGAAATAACACTCTTTTTCTATCTTTTTATACACGTAGTAATTATGAACTTTGTTGATATAAAACGTTTTGGTGTAAGCCTTTTTAACAAAAAAGAGTATGAAGAGGTAAGTGAATATTTTGTATCAGAACTTGATTTTAGAGAGAAGAGAATGGACGCACTGCTTCTTGAAGTAGAGAAGATGAATATTAAATATGAACTAGAATCAAAAAATGAAAAAAAGCCAGAAGTAAATGCACATAAAAAAGCAGCCTAATCCTTATAGCGATCATATAAAAAAAGAACAAGATACTTTAGTGCTACAATATTTGCCAGCGGTTCGTGCTTTGGCATATAGACTTAGAGAGAGACTACCAACATCCATAGATGTGAATGATTTGATTTCTATTGGTACAGAAGAGATGATAAAACTTTCTCGTCGCTATGATAGAGAACAAAATGATTCCTTTTGGGGTTTTGGTAGACAAAGAGTTCATGGCTCTATGCTTGATTACCTTAGAAGTTTAGATGTGATGAGTAGAGCAAACAGAAGACTCATGAAGGTTGTTGATAGAGAGATAGAGAAGTACCTTTCAACTTATGAAGAAGAGCCTACTAGTGAATATCTCTCTAAACTTTTAGAAGAGAGTATAGAGAAGATAGATGATGCAAGAAATGGTTCAAAAGTAATTGCTTTGATGCCTATAAATGAACAGATAACAATTTTAAGCGAAGAAGATACATCTGAAATAGTTGAAAAAGATGAACTTATTGAGATGATAAAGACAATTTTAAACAAATTTAAAGAGAGAGAACAGCTCATAATTCAGCTCTATTATTTTGAAGAACTTAATCTTAAAGAGATTAGTGCTATACTAGATATTAGTGAATCAAGAATTTCTCAGATTCATAAAAAACTATTAAAACAAATACGAGAGGAATTAGGACTAAACGATGGCTGATATACTAAGTCAAGAAGAGATTGACGCCCTTTTAGAAGTTGTTGAAGAAGATGGAGATACGGATTCTATCGAAGGTGGAGAAGAAGGTGATGAGCGCCAGATAATTCTCTATGACTTTAAACGACCAAATAGAGTGTCAAAAGAACAACTTCGTGCAGTAAAAGGTATACATGACAAGATGGCAAGAAACCTTGCTGCTCAAATTTCTTCTATTATGAGAAGTATTGTAGAAATCCAACTTCACTCTGTTGATCAGATGACTTATGGTGAGTTTTTGATGAGTCTTCCTAGCCCTACAAGTTTTAACGTTTTTTCAGTAAAACCACTCGATGGAAGTTGTGTAATAGAAATAAACCCTTCAATTGCTTTTCCTATGATAGACAGACTTCTTGGAGGTCTTGGAGAGTCTTTTGAGTCAACAAGAGAACTTACAGATATAGAACTAAATCTTTTAGATGCAATTTTAAGAGTTATTATGCAAAGACTTAAAGAGGCATGGGCACCAATTACTGATATGTATCCTACAGTAGAAACTAAAGAATCTAGTCCAAATGTTGTTCAAGTTGTATCACAAAATGAGATTGTAATTATGGTGGTTATGGAGATTATTATAGGTAATTCAAGTGGTATGATAAACCTCTGTTATCCTGTTATTTATCTTGAACCTATACTTTCTCGTTTGGCAAATAGAGATATTATGCTTGGAGACACCAGTGCAAAAAAGAGTAGAAACAAAGAGCTTAATGCACTTGTTGGTCGTGCTGAAGTTTTCAATGAAGCTATAATTGGAGAGGCTGATTTAAGTGTGGGTGAACTGCTTGACCTTGAAGAGGGTGATGTAATACGCTTAGACCGTCCAGCAGATGACCATGCTATAGTTTCTATAGATAAAAAAGATCTATTTTTAGCCGAAATTGGGCTTCATAGATTTAGAAAATCAATCAAAATCAAAGAGTTAATAAAAACAGATAAAGATGAAGTTAAATCTGCATTAGAACAGTTAGAGATGAAAAGAATGGAAAAAATATATGCTTCACCAGATGAAGATATAGAGAGAGTAATATAAAATATTCATGATTTTAATAAAAATCATGAATATTTTATATCTTGCCGACAGGCAAAGCTTTAGTGAGAGGAATTTTTACTGGGCTTTGCTCAGTAAAAAGGAGATTTTTAGATGAAAAGAGAGAAGTTAAAATGACATCAGAATTTATAAAAATTTTAGAGGGTGAGATAGTTTCTACTATTGAAGGTTTAACAGGGATTGCTCCAAGTGTAGAATTGCATAGTGAATCAACTCCTGATGGAAAAACTACTCTTTCTCCACCGCTTGCAGTTTTAGATGTTAGCATCAGTGGTGATGTTGATTCAAAAATGAAAATTACGGTATCTGCAATTCTTGCAACAGCACTTGGTGACATGATGCTTGGTGGTGAAGGTATAGAAAAAGAAGAGATGGATGATGATGATTTAGATGCTACAAAAGAGATTTTATCAAATATTTTAGGCTCTTTATCAACTGCACTAAGTGGTCAAAAATCAATGCCAAACTTGAGTTTTAATGTAGATGATATAAGATATGTAGAAGCTACAGGAGATATAGATTTTGATGGATTTACAAAACTTTTTGTATATAACATGGGAATACAAAGTACGTCTGATAACATAGCTTTTGGAATTGATTCTACTTTAGAATCAGCTCTGAATGGGCAAGTTGAACAGGAGAGTGTAGCACAAGAAAGCGCTCCACAAAGTGATGCTCCAATGGCTACACATGTTAATTTATCTAATGAAGAGATGAAGAATATAGAACTTATAAAAGATGTAAAATTACCTATAAGAGTAAGAATAGGTTCAAAAAAAATGCTTCTTAAAGACGTTTTGAGTATGGATATAGGTTCAGTTATAGAGCTTGACCAATTAGCAAATGACCCTCTTGAAATCCTTGTTGGAGATAAAATAATAGCTCAAGGCGAAGTTGTCATTATTGATGGTAACTTTGGTGTTCAAATAAGTGAAATTGGCTCAAGAAGAGAACGTTTAGAAACACTAAGATGACCTCAGGAACTAAGCATATAAAAGATACAGAACACTCAAATGTCTGGAGTGTTCTTAGGATCATGAGTGATTTTGTAAAAGGTTTTGATGAGCTTAAGAATATAGGTCCATCAGTTACTTTTTTTGGAAGTGCAAGATTTGATGAAAATAACAAATACTACAAAGAAGCAGAAAAACTCTCAAAACTCTTAGCGGACAAAGGTTACAATGTAATCTCTGGAGGTTCAAGTGGCATTATGGAAGCTGCCAATAAGGGCGCTTTTAAGAGTGGTAAAGCAGAGTCTATTGGGCTAAATATTGAGTTAGAACATGAGCAAGGCGGCAATGGATATACAACAAAAGACTTAACTTTTGACTACTTCTTTGCCAGAAAAGTTATGCTTGTAAAATACTCTCTCGCTTATGTTATTTTCCCTGGTGGATTTGGTACTCTAGATGAGCTTTTTGAGTCTTTGACACTCACACAAACGAAAAAAATTTCACAAATAAGTATATTTTTAGTTGGTACTGAGTACTGGCAACCAATCTACAACTTCATCAAGAAAAACATGGTAGAAAATGGTACAATCGACATAAAAGATGTTGAACTCATAACTTTCACAGATGACTTAGATAAAATTTCTAAGGATATTGACAAGAGATTAATTTTACATATTAATGATTTAAAAAATTGTGGATTAAGTGATTCTGAGTATTATAAGAAAGCGATAGAGCAACTTCAAAAACAATAGAAAGCATAAAAATGAAAATATTAGTAGCTATGAGCGGTGGTGTGGATTCTACTGTTACAGCGTATAAATTAAAAGAAGAGGGCCATGAAATTGAGGGAGTCTATATGAGACTTCACAATGATGATTTAGCCCACGAAGAAAACATAAGAAAAGTTAAAAAAGTAGCAGATTTTTTAGGTATTAAATATCATGTATTAGATTTACGGGCAAAGTTTAATGATTTTGTTTATGATCCTTTTGTTAATACTTATAAAGATGGACTTACTCCAAACCCTTGTGTACTTTGTAACAGAAACATAAAGCTTGGAGCTTTGATGGATTTTACAAAAGAGCTTGGCATGGATAAACTTGCAACAGGACACTACATACAAATCAAAGATGGACTTTTAACCGAAGCAGTAGATGATACAAAAGACCAAAGTTATTTCTTAGCCAATGTAAAAAAAGAGAGTTTAGAAACTGTACTGTTTCCTCTTGGTGCAATGCTGAAAGTTGATGTCAAAAAGTTTGCGGAAACTATAGAAGTCTTAAAAGAGTTTTCAACTCAAAAAGAAAGTAGTGAAATCTGTTTTGTACCAAATACATATACAGAAATCTTAGAAAAACATATGGATATAGACAAACCTGGAAATGTACTAAATACTAAAGGCGAAGTAGTTGGAGAGCATAAAGGGTACATGCACTATACCATAGGAAAAAGAAAAGGTTTTACTGTAGTTGGCGCTCACGATCCTCATTATGTAACTGCAATAAATGCAAAAACAAATGAGATAACTGTAGGATTAAAAGAAGATTTAAATGTAAATGAGTTTAAAATCAAAGATATAAACATGTTTATTGATGATAAAGATTTTGAATGTTCTGTGAAGATAAGATATAGAAGTCCAAAGAGTGAATGTAGTGTACATGTAGATGGTACAAATGCAAATGTAAAACTCTACGATAACGTACAAGGCTTAGCAGCTGGACAGATGGCAGTTTTTTATAGAGATGACCAAGTTATAGGCGGTGGTTGGATAGAGTAGAGGGGGTTGCCCTCTACGGTTTAGTTCTTAGCATTTCTACCCTGTCCTTTTCTTAACTTCTTTTGATTCTTGTTACGATTTTGTTGCTGTTTTTGTCTTTGCATTTGCTGACCAGTAGAAAGCTCCTGTGCAGTAACCTTACCGTCTTTATTTGTATCTATATCAGCAAACATAAGAGAGTTACCAATATTTCTCATTTGTCTACCTTCCTCTGCCTTTTTTGTCATGCGAGCAGTTTTTGCAGTGTCAAACTCTGCTTCAGAGATAATTCCATTTTTATTTGTATCATAATCACTAAAAGGGATAGGATTCATTCCTTTAGCAACACCAACTGTACTCAGTAGCACAACACTCAAAAGAGTGATAAATCTTTTTGAAACTTTCATAATATCTCCTTATTAAATATATAATGTAATTGTATTACAGTTGTGTTAATCGAGTTTTAATAGAAATCTACTATACTTAAGTATAGTAGAAAGAGAGATAAGATGACACAAGAGATAAAAAGAATTCCTTTTGGACAAATAAATACCGAAAAAAGCAATGCAGTTTTTTTAGCAATATATGTGAAAGACATAGCTCCATGGAAATACTTTAAAGATGATATAAAACACACTAGATGTCCAGCTGTCATTATGATAGACACCTATCATAGAACATAGAGGAAAAGGAATCAATAAATTTTTAGAAAACTCTTTTGCAGGAGCTACAAAACAGGACTTAGAAATATTTCTCAAAGAGACACTAGATTATAAATGATAATCAAACTCAATATCTAATAACCTTTTAAGGTAATTTTGATTATAATTCTCAAAATGACTTAAAAGGAATAGAATGTTAAAAAAAATTGGTTCTAGGTACTCTTTTAGTATCTAGCATTGCGTATGCAACTTCAGAGGTCAATGTCTACTCACATAGACATTATGATGCAGATAAACAACTTTTCAAAATGTTTACAAAACAGACAGGTATAAAAGTAAACGTAGTAAATGCAAAAGCAAATGAATTGATGAAAAGGCTTGAAAAAGAGGGTAAGAACTCTCCTGCAGATGTTTTTATAACAGCGGACGTTGGTAGATTGTATTTAGCTCAACAAAAAGGACTTTTACAAAAAGTTGATTCAAAGTTTTTAAATGAGACGATACCAGAGAAATTAAGAGAAAAAGATGGTCACTGGTTTGGCCTTACAAAAAGAGCAAGAGTTATAGTTTATAACAAAGATAGAGTAAAACCAAGTGAATTATCTACTTATGAAGAACTCACTAACTCAAAATGGCAGAACAAAATACTTGTTAGAAAATCTTCAAACATATATAACCAATCACTTTTGGCTTCTTTTATTGCTAGTAAAGGTAAACAAGAGGCAAAAACTTGGGCAGAGTGTATTGTAAACAATATGGCAAGAACTCCTGCAGGAAGTGATAGAGACCAGATGAAAGCAGTTGTTGCTGGAGTCGGTGATGTTGCTATTGTAAATACCTATTATGTTGGAAAACTTTTGAACTCTAAAAAGAGAAACGAAGTTATAGTAGGTAAGAAAATGGGAGTATTTTTTCCAAATCAAGATGGAAGAGGAACGCATATAAATATCTCAGGTGCAGGGGTTACGATGAGTAGTAAAAATAGAGACAATGCTATAAAACTCTTAGAGTTTTTAGTAAGTCCTAAAGCTCAAAGCATATTTGCTAAGGCAAATTATGAGTACCCTGTAAATCCAAATGTTGAACCATCAGATTTATTAAAATCATGGGGAAGTTTTAAAGAAGATGCAACACCACTTTATAAGTTTGGTGTTTACAATACTCAAGCCGTGAAAATGTTTAATGAAGTTAACTGGAGGTAATTTTTCATGGCTAAGTATGACTACAGGAACAACTCTTGTAGTCATATTGCCTATTATTCTTATTGTTATATATGCACTGGGAGCACAAGGTGAAACCTTACAGCATTTAAAAGACACAGTTCTTTTAGGTTTCATTGCAAACACAGCAAAACTTCTTTTATTTGTTTCAATTCTCTCGCTTATATTTGGTATAGGTTCGGCTTTTTAAGTCACTTTTTACGAGTTTAGATTTCAGAAGATTTATGCCATTGGATTGATTTTACCTTTTGTTATACCTTCATATATACTAGGGTTTATCTACTCAGACATATTTGGTTATTTTAGCTACTTTCATATTTTTTTGATGGATTTAGGTATTAAAAGTTATTTTGATATTTCGAATTTTAACACAGTTAGTGTAGTTCTTGCTCTTGCTCTTTATCCGTACATCTACCTCATAGTGCGAGCCTCTTTTTTGAAAAATGCAAATACGCTTTTAAATCCGGCTTTAAGTTTAGGTATGTCTAGAGAAAAAGCACTTTTTAAAGTTGTTTTACCTCTTAGTCGTGTGGCTATTGTTGGTGGATTGT
>DQTM01000030.1 GCA_015662785.1 Sulfurospirillum arcachonense
ATAAAAGAGCGTATTGCAACTGCATTGCCACATAGGATTCCTTCAACTGTAATATATCGTGAGATACTAAATAAGGGTTATAAAGGGAAGATTAGAATATTGCAAAGTTTTATGAGTGCTATTTATGAAGAGCTTTTGCCACTAAAAGAAGAGAAAGTTATTAGATTTGAGACAATGCCAGGGGTTCAGGCACAAGTTGATTGGACAGTAATAAGAGGAGGTAAGAGTCCAATTTATGCCTTTGTAATGATTTTAGGATACAGTAGATATGCATATGTACATTTTACAGATAATATGAGATATGAGACATTTGAAGAGTGCCATAAAAAGGCTTTTGAATTTTTTGGAGGAGTTCCAAAGAGTATACTTTATGATAATCTAAAAAGTGTTGTTGTTGAAAGAAATGCTTATGGCGCTACAAAGCATAAATTCAATAAAGGGTTTTTAGATTTTTCAAAAACCTATGGTTTTACACCAATGTTATGTAAACCATACAGAGCACAAACTAAAGGTAAGGTTGAGAGATTTATTGGGTATTTAAAAAGGAATTTCTATATTCCTTTGAGAGCAAAACTGAAAAATTCACCTTTAAAAATAGATTGTGAACTTTTAAATAGCCAAATATTTAGTTGGTTAGAGATAATTAATGATAGAGTACACGGTACACTAAAACAAAAACCAAAAGATCTATTTGAAATAGAGAAAAAGGCTCTACTGCCACTTATATTAGCAGTAGAACCAAAAAACTCATTAACAACTTCAAAAAGTAATTATACATCTAAACATAGAATTGAATCAATAGATAAAGAGTTTATTATCTATCAATCATCTTTTATTAAAACTATTTGAGTATGAGTATGAAAAAAAGATACAAAGAGCAAAAGAGACTACTCTTAAAATGGCAGGCTTTCCAAAAGTAAAAACTTTAGAGATGTTTGATTTTTCATCTTCTTCAGTAGATAGAAATATTATTAATGAGTTATCTACTCTTAGATTCATAGAGAATGCCCAAAATGTTTTACTAATTGGTCCAAGTGGTGTTGGAAAAACACATTTAGTCATTGCTTTAGGATATTTAGCTACTCAAGCAAGAATAAAGACCAAATTTATCACTGCACAAGATTTGCTTTTACAGCTTGAAATAGCACAACAAACCAATAGACTGCAACACTATTTTAAAAGGTTATAAATACAACTAAGCTTTTAATTATTGATGAATTTGGATATATCAAACTAAATGCTAATCAGGCTAATCTATTTTTCCAAGTTATTAATAAAAGGTATGAAACAGGCTCAATTATCATAACCAGTAATCTATCTTTTACCAAATTCAAGGAGGTGTTAAACAATGATGAAGCTTTAACTACAGCAATACTTGATAGGCTTATTCATCATAGTCATATACTAAATATTCAAGGTGAAAGTTACAGGCTTAAGCAGAAAAGAGAAGCTGGTGTTCTTTTAGGACTGGATAAATCTTTGTAAAAAAGTGGTGCATTTTCACTTTGCGTAGGTGGTACATTTTTAGTTGGATATACACAACCAGGGGAAATACTTTTTTTATCACTTTTAGCAATTCTATCAGATGCTCAAGGATATGAGGATATTGCATTATGGATGAAAGAGCGAAAAAGAGAATTAACAAAATTTTTAGGGATAAATGCTCAGGCAGTAGAAAAGATGCAACAAAAGTGGATACATAAACTTTCAGACAATTCAGATAATGTAGAGTCATTAACAATAGTTGCATCAGATGGAAAAACAATGAAAGGCTCTAAAAGTAAAGAGATGAATGAGAAGGCAAGACATATTATTTCTCTATTTTTAACAGAGAAAAAACTCTGCGTAAGATTGTTAAGTGTGGTCATGATTATGTTGCACAAGTTAAAGCTAACCAAAAAGAACTTTTAAAATGGGTAGAGTTTAATACCTCTATAGATGACGCTAAACCAATTGATACTTACATCAGCTATGATCATAATACACACGGCAGATACGAAGAGAGAATTTGTGAAATATATGATGACCTTTATCAAATTAAACTTGAATTACCGTGATTATATCACATTTTATTTTCTGGTTTCTTCTTTTTATTGTATAATCTTACTATAGCAAAGATAGATGAAATAAAAGAACAAATTGTTCTAAACAAATTCATAATGGGATTAATATCTATAATGATATTTAGTAAAACTATTGAAAAGATAAAAAGTCTCAAGGAGATAAAATGGTTTTAACGCAATAATAGACAAAGCAAAACTGTTGGCATTGGTTACATTAACATCTTCTCTTTTTGCAGATACTTCTGTAACTTAGATTGAGAATTTAGTTTTAAATAACAATAATGGCAAGTATGCCATTACAGGCTACTTTGCTCCATACACCTTTGGAGATGACAGTAAGTCTAACTGGACATTTACTTTTGCAAATGGAGCAGGAACTTACCAGCTACTTGGTGATACTGAAAATGGCATAGGCATCTTTGGATGGGTAAAAAGAGATGTCACTCCAAATGATCCTGCGTATTATATGGTACAGTATGAGCCTACACCGTTTGGATGGCTTGTTTTCAATATAGATGAAAATGGTAATTGTAAAAATGTGTACAAACTTGCGGGTCAAGACCCTGTTACTAAAAGTTTTAGTTATGATATAGATGGAGATGGCACTACAGATGTTTTAAGTGATCTTGAGTGTAAGGTTACTGCTAATACAGTGGAGTTTTACTCTAACGAATCGCAAACTGTTAATTTAAACAATACTGTGGAAAATCATGTTACTTCAAATGTATATGACAGTGCTGCACCAAAGATAAAATAAGAAGCAGATTAAGACGCTGTTTATATTAATTGAGATAAAATAGGTTAGTTTATTAAACTTTTAAAAGGAGAAGAAAAAATGAAGAAAAGTCTGATTAGCATAGCAGCCGCTGCACTGCTAACAAGTGCAATGTTTGTAGGATGTGGTTCTGATAGTAGCAGTACTCCTACTGCAGCAACAACAGTAAAAGTTTCTGATGGTTATGTAGTAGGTGCAAAAGTTTGGTGCGGTACAAAAGAAGCAAATGAAGTTGACCAAGCTAAAGATCCGGGTACTTATGAATGTACAACTGGTGTAGATGGTGATTTTAGAACAGAAGGTGGTACTATTTTAGGAACAACTGATATAGCAGTAAATATGAGTGCACCTAAAGATTACTCAAATGTAACTCCTTTAACTACATTTATTGTAAATGGTTTAACACCAGCTCAAGTAGCAGATGCATTTGGTTTGCCAAGTGATACAGACTTTGATGTTGATGTTGTTAAAGAAGCTAAAACTAATCCTAAGTTAGCAAAAGCAGTTAAAACTGCTGCAGTTATTATTGCAGCAAGTGGTCCAACAGCAACTACTG
>DQTM01000097.1 GCA_015662785.1 Sulfurospirillum arcachonense
ACTGAAAACACTGGTGTCATAGTTATGTACGGCATCCTGTAGTTTGAAATCACATTTTTAATCATTTTTCTACACGCTTCTGCTGAACTGATACGCTCTTTCATATAGAGGTGAAGTACCGTTCCTCCTGTGTATGCACACTGCAAATCATCTTGAAGATCTAGTGCTTCAAATGGGTCAGCTGTATAGTCAGCTGGTAGTTGAGACGAGTTTGTATAGTAAATATTGTCATCAAATCCAGCTTGTAAAATTTCAGGGTATCTTTTCTTATCTTCTTTTGCAAAACGATAAGTAGTTCCCTCAGCTGGAGTTGCTTCTAGGTTATATAAGTTACCTGTCTCTTCTTGATACTCAACCATTTTTGTACGCATAAACTCTATTAGTTCATCAGCAAATTTCATTCCAAATTCATCTGCAATATTGTGTTTATCATCAGTAAAATTTCTTATCATCTCATTTACACCATTGATACCAATAGTAGAGAAGTGGTTAGCAAATCCTGGAAGATATCTTTGAGTATATGGGTAAAGTCCTCTGTCGTACATCTCTTGAACAAAAACACGCTTTTTCTCTAAAGTAGATTTAGCTAAGTCCATAAGGCGTTCAATTTGTCTAAATATTAACTCTTTTTCACCCTTACATGTAAAGCCAATACGAGCAAGATTTAGTGTAACAACACCAATACTTCCTGTCATCTCGGCACTACCAAAAAGACCACCACCACGCTTTAGAAGTTCACGAAGGTCAAGTTGAAGTCTACAACACATACTTCTTACATTTTCTGGTTTATATGCATTTGGATCTTCAACAAGTTTTCCATTCTCATCTCTCATATATTGACTTCCAATGAAGTTTTGGAAGTAAGAAGAACCCATTTTTGCTGTGTTTTCAAAAAGTAGATCAGTATTTTTACCGTACCAGTTAAAATCTTCTGTAATATTTACTGTCGGTATTGGGAAAGTAAAAGGTTGTCCTGTTCTATCTCCCTCAGTCATTACTTCATAAAATGCTTGGTTTACAAGATCCATCTCATTTTGGAAGTTTTTATAAGTCATATCTTCAAGAGCATTTACCCCTCTTTTTTTTGCCTCTTCTAATAGCTTTGTATCATCTAAGTTTTTAAACAGATGAATATCACTTGAAGTTGGAGTCTGGTCAGCCAAGTCAGTTGGAACTGTCCAGTCAATAGTTACGTTTGTAAAAGGGCTTTGTCCCCAACGAGCAGGTACATTTAGGTTGTATACAAAACTTCTAATAGCTTTTTTAATCTCTTTAAATGATAAATTATCCTTAAAAACATAAGGTGCAAGGTAAGTATCAAATGAGCTAAATGCCTGAGCACCAGCCCACTCACTTTGAAGTATGCCAAGAAAGTTAGCCATCTGTCCAAGTGCTTCACGGAAATGTTGAGGAGGACGTGATTCTACTCTTCCTCTAACGCCATTAAATCCATCGTTTAGTAGAGCTCTAAGGCTCCATCCAGCACAGTAAGCAGTTAGACAATCAAGGTCATGTATGTGGTAATCACCATTTCTATGAGCCCAGCCCTCTTCTTTTGAGTAGATTTTGTCTAACCAATAGTTTGCTATAACTTTTCCAGCAGTATTGTTTACAAGTCCAGCATTTGAGTACCCTGTGTTAGAGTTTGCTTTTATTCTCCAGTCGCTTTTACCTATGTATTCTTCTATTGTTTGAGTTGAGTTTATGAAAGTTGTATCTTCGTTAAGTCCAGCTATATGCTCTCTTTGCATTTTGTGAGTATGACGATAAATCATAAAAGAACGCATTACATCAAAATATCTTGCTTTATATAATTCTTGTTCTATTAAGTCTTGGATGTCCTCAACAGCAGCAACTCTTTTAGAGTTCACTGTTTCCATAAGGTTTTTAAATACGCTTTCGTCGTAAGTTACCCTTACACTTTTAAAAGCTTTTTTAATAGCATCTTCGATTTTGTACGCGTGAAAATCTTCTGTATTTCCATCTCTTTTGAGTAATTTTGTTAGCATGATAGTCCTAGTAGTTAAAAGGGGATTATACTAAATAAAATGTAAACTGAAACTTAATAATTAGGGTGTAACATTTTTGTCACACCTTAAAAAGATGTGAAAAGAAAGATTAAACTTAGTCAAATACAAAGCTATATATAGTGATTTAAACCTAAAAAAACAATAATTTCTTAAATTTTTATATTAATTAGATTATTAATTAATATTATAATTAATTTTTATAATTCTCTCAAAGTGCGAGGTGAAGTGCTCTGTTTACATGTAGAGGAGTAGTATCAAAAATTTGTAAATTTATATCGTCTTTTTTTATCAAAAGTCCAATTTCAGTACAACCCAATATAACAGAATCAATCTCTTTATCATTTTCACATAAATTTTCTATAATTTCAATGTATCTCTTTTTAGATTTATCTAAAACCTTCCCTAAAACAAGTTCATCAAAAATAATGCTATTTATACTCTTCATGCTTTCTTCGTCAGGTACTACTATCTTTATACCGTTTGCTTCAAGTATCTTTTTGTTAAAGTCTTCGCTCATCGTGAATTTAGTACCTAGAAGGATGCTTTTTTTACACTTTTTTTCATTGATTGCATCTGCTGTAGCCTCCGCAATATGTACAATAGGAATAGTCAAATTTTTCTCTATGATGTTGGCTACTTTATGCATAGTATTGGTGCAAATTAGTATAAAATCTGCCCCTGCAACCTCAAGAGCATGAGCATGTTTAGCTAAAACTTCTCCTGCTTCATCCCATCTGTTTTCATGTTGAAGTCTATGAATTTCATCAAAATCAACAGAGTGCATAATTATCTTAGCACTATGAAAACCTCCTAGTTTTTCTCGAACACCTTCATTTAAAAGCTGATAGTAACTAGCAGTTGACTCCCAGCTCATACCACCAATTAACCCTATAGTTTTCATGATACTAGTTTCCTTGGGGTCATCCCATAGATTTTGTTAAAAACTCTTGTAAAGTGTGACTGGTCACTAAACCCGCAAGAGAAGGCTATATCACATAAAGATCTGTTTTGGATGAGCATATTTTTAGCATTTTGAATACGGATTTGAAGCAAGTAAGAATGAGGTGTCATGTTAAACTCTTCTTTAAATTTTCTCAAAAAGTGGTACTTACTAAGACCGCTTATATGGGCTAAATCTTCAAGTTTTAGACTTTCATCAAAGTTTGATTTTATATATTCTACTGATTGTAGTAGTTTTTTTCGTGAATAACTTATATTTTTAGTTTTGCTTTCATTGTTTGAGTAAGAAGAGATAAGATTTACAACAAGCTCTTCAAGTATATTTTCAGCCATAAGTTCATCTTGCCACTCTTTAGTTGCACTGTTTAAATCCATAAAAAGTTTTGCAAGCTTATGGTTATGAATGACCGGATTTACAAAGGTTATGTTGTGTAGCTCTTTTTGACAAGACTCACTAAAAGCTTCTACAAAGCTACTATCAGGAGTAAATGTGATATAACCCCATGTTTTACTTTTACAAACGTGTATGTCATGTGGGTTTATTAGCCTTATATCTCCGGGACGTGCTGCAAAGTCATTCTTGTTACATGTAAAGTTATGAGTACCAGAAGTGATGAGTGCTATAGAGTACTCATCATGAAAATGAGGAGCAAATGTTTTGTTTGTAAATGATGCTTCAAGTAGATTTGGCATGATTATACTCACTATTGCTCCTCACAGTTTCTAGTATTGTAACAAAATTTTTAATAATCCCAAATTATGCAATAGAAAATTAAAAATATTATCTATCATTGCACTCAAGGCACATTCATTAAAAATTTACACCACCAATAAGGTGGCT
>DQTM01000218.1 GCA_015662785.1 Sulfurospirillum arcachonense
GATACTAAAACCTTCCAAGTCCATATAAATGCAAAAGTAATTGAAGCAAATATAGATAGATTAGATTTAGAAGGTGTTATAGTAAGCGGTTGTGGTAGAGGAGTTAGTACTCAGATATCAAAGATAGCTATCGATGCAGCTGTTATGGAAGATGATTTTAGTATAGAGGCAAATCTTCTTTTTGAAGAGATGGGTAAATTTTATACTCAATGTCCCCTTTATGAGCAGACAGGGTGCGTTCATACTGCAAAAGTTTATTTTGATAAAGATACCTACTTTATAGGTGAAGATATAGCTCAACATAATACTATAGATAAAGCGATTGGAAAAGCTAGACTTGCTGGAGTTGATGTTACAAAATGCTTTTTGATGGTAAGTGGAAGACTAAGCTCAGAAATGGTAGCAAAAGCAGTAATGCATCAAATCCCAATTCTAGCTTCAAGAACAGCTTCAACTTGTAGAGGTGTAAACATTGCAGATAAATTTGGTTTGACTCTTATAGGTTTTGTAAGAGGTGAGAAGATGAATATTTATCGTAATCCAAGGAGAATCAATGTCTAGTTTGAAAGAGTTTATACAAGAGTATTTAAACGAAGATGGAAAACTTGATTGTAAAGATGCTTATAAAATCTCAGCAAAGAGTAAAACTCCTATAGGAGAAGTTGGACAGAAGGCTAAAGATATAGGGGTCAGAATTGCTGGTTGTGAGCTTGGACAGTTTGGAAAACTAAGAGGGACAGGTGAATATAGTGAAGTTGCCCAAAGTAAACTAAAACCATTTTTAGATGACAAAAATCGTATTACATGTAAGGATGCTAGAGGTCAAGCAGGCGGAATTGGACTTAAAAAGATAAGAGGAACACTGAAAGAAAAAAACATAGATGTTACCTACTGTGAGCTTGGTTGTTTTAAAGAGAAAAAACGCTCAAGATTGTACTTAAAAACAAAAACTTGGATAGAAAATGAGAATGGAGAGCTTCTTTTTGGAAAAGGTAAAACAGAAGTTTTGGAACTTATAGAGTCCGAAGGCTCAATTGCAAAAGCGGCTGAAAAACTTGGTATGAATTATAAAAAAGCGTGGACACACGTGAAAATACTGCAAAAGAATTTAGATGATGTTTTAGTAGAGTCACACAAAGGAGGAGGAGAACAAGGTGGTAGTAGACTTACCCCTAAAGCAAATGAATTCATAAAAAGTTATAAACGGTTACAAGAAGAGATAGAAGTTTATGCAAATGAGCGTTTTAAAGAGTTATTTTTAAAACCACGTAATAAGCGTGAGTTTAAATAGTGTTGGGTATTAAAATACCCCATCCCCATTAAAAAAAAGTATTTGAATATGCAAAAGAAGCATATTAAGGAAAAAAATTGAAAAAATTAGTATTGGCATTAGGATTAGTAGCAACATTAGGTTTTGCAAAAGAGAGTATTGCAGTTTATCATGCGGGTAGTTTAGCAGTTCCTTTTGCACAAATTGAAAAAGTATTTGAAGCAAAATATCCTCAATATGATGTACTCAGAGAAGCTAGTGGCAGCAGAGCGGCCGCTAGAAAAATAAGTGACATAGGCAAAGCAGCTGACGTTATGGCAAGTGCTGATTATAAAGTAATAGATAACTTACTTATTCCAAATCATGCAAAATTTAATGCACAGTTTGCTACAAATGAGATGGCTTTAGCATATACTTCACAATCTAAATATGCAGGAGAAATTAATGCTGAAAACTGGACTGAAATCTTTTTAAGAGATGGAGTAAAAGTAGGTCACTCAAACCCAAATATGGACCCTTGTGGTTATCGTTCAATGCTTGTAACGCAACTTGCAGAAGAGTATTATAAACAACCAAATTTTTTCAAAAAACTTTTTGGATATGGAGATAGTTATACAGATGGAGAAGAAGATACTAAAAAAGTAATTGTTAGACCAAAAGAGACTGATCTGTTGGGTTTAATAGAAGCTGGTATGTATGATTATCTTTATATATATAAATCAGTGGCCCAGCAACATGGATTAAAGTATATAACACTTCCAGAAGCTGTTTCACTAAAGAGTGCTAATCTTGCAAATGATTATAAAAAAGCTACATTTAAAATCAATGGTAAAAAACCAGGAACTTGGATAACTAAAAAAGGCGGACCAATGGTTTATGGTATTACAGTAGCACAAAATGCGAAATCACCAGTTAATAAAGAAGGTGCTATACTTTTTGTAAATTTTGTTCTTTCTGAGGAAGGACAAGCAATCATGACTAAAAATGGTCAAGGTGTAATCAATCCTCCAGTTATCACAGGTGATGCAAGTATTATAGGAAAATAATGGATATTTTTGAAGTAGAAAATCTCTCATATAAGTTGGGAAATTTTAAACTAGACAATGTAAACTTCAAAGTTAACCAAGGAGAGTATTTTGTTCTTCTTGGTCAAAGTGGAAGTGGAAAAACACTTTTATTGGAGTCAATTGCTGGGTTTAACTCAGTTGAAGGTAAGATAAACTTTGAAGGTAGAGATATATCTGAACTGAGTCCAGAGCATAGAGATGTAGGTTTTGTATATCAAGATTTTGCACTGTTTTCAAACCTAAATGTAAGAGAAAATATTATGTTCTCAGGTAAGTACAAACATGTTGAGAATCCAGAAGAGACTCTTCATGATTTGGCTGATTTTTTGGGACTTGTTCCACTTCTTGAGCGAGATATAGATAATCTTTCAGGAGGAGAGAGACAAAGAGTAGCTATTGCAAGGGCTCTCTTTTCTAAACCCAAAATTCTTCTTCTTGATGAGCCTCTTAGTGCAATTGACCCTACTTTTAGAAACTCTATTATGAAGTTCTTGAAAGATATTCATAGAAAATACAACCTTACAACTATACATGTAACGCATAACTTTAGAGAAGCAAGTTATCTAGCTGATAGAATTGCAATAGTCATGAATGGGCAGATAAAACAGATAGGTCCAGCAGCTGAAGTTCTTAATAACCCAGCAAATATAGAAGTAGCCAAGTTTTTAGGGTTTAAAAACATACTCCCAAGCTCAATGATAAATGATATTGAAGATAGACTCTTTTCAGTGGATCCAAATGCCATACATGTAGGCAAATATAAGATTGATTGTGATTATGTATTTGGTGGTACTTTAGAGGAGTGTATGGGCATAGTTGATCACTATAAAATATTTGTCAATGTAGATGGACAGCAGTTTTTTGCAAAAATTTTAAAAAGAGATTATCAGGGTTGTTATGCTGATAGAGGTGAGAGCATTTATATAGGATTTGATAAGAAGGATGTGTGCTACTTATGAAAAGAAATATATTTTTATATCTTATGATTGTATTGGCATCTGTAGTTTTACTCTTTTTATCAGTTCCTCTTTTAAATATGATATTTGGAAATGACTTGATGTTGTTACTTGACACTTTGAAGCAAAAAGATGTTGTAGGCTCTATATACCTAACCATGAAAGTCTCTTTGTGGGCTATGATTTTTGTTTTAATTACTGGACTTCCTTTAGCCTATATTATCGCTAGATATAACTTTTTTGGACGATCATTCATAGAAGCTTTGATTGATATTCCTATTATGATTCCGCACACTGCCGCAGGTATTGCTTTACTGATGGTTTTTGGTAGAGGTGCTGTTTCTGAAGCATTTGAATCAGTTGGTATCACTTTTGTAGATACGGAAATGGGTATCATGGTCGCTATGATGTTTCTCTCTTCTACATTTTTAATAAATGGAGCAAAAGAGGGTTTTAAAAAGGTAGATGTAAAACTTGAGAAAGTGGCACGTACACTTGGGGCAAATCCATTTCAAGTTTTTATTAGAATCTCAATTCCAAACGCAAGAAAAGATATTATAAATGGTGCTTTAATGATGTGGGGAAGAGGGCTTGGAGAGTTTGGAGCAGTTATAATGCTTGCTTATCATCCTATGGTAGCACCTGTTCTTATCTATGATAGGTTTACAAGTTATGGATTGAGTCACTCTGCACCAGTAGCTGCGATTATGATTATCATCTCGATATTTATATTTTTAAGTGTTAGATTTGTAAATAATAGGCTAAAATAGTATAATATGAGTCAAATTTTAAAGGATATAAAATGTTCGTAAGATTAAATGATAGAGTGTTTTTAAATACAGATAGAATTACAAGAGTAAAGATTGATGAAGTACAAGATGGGATTAGAATCCGTTTTTATGAGGGTTCAGCTCAAGTGGCAAAGTCACATAAGTTTAAAACAGTAGAAGAAGCTACTGCTTGGATTACTGATAATATGAAATAAAAGGTAGTACTCAGCTATCTTTACATGTAAGGCTCAAGGATTGAGCAGACAATAATTTTCTTTCAACAACTCTTGCTATGAGAGTTATCTGTCACACTAAAAAATTAATATAAAATATAAGGAATATTATGAAAATAGATTGCAGAGATTTGGCGTGCCCAGAGCCAGTAATAAACACTAAAAAATCACTTGAACTTTTAGGTGATGATTCTATATTAGAGGTTCTAGTAAATTCAAATGCTTCAAAAGAGAATGTAATTAGATTTGCAAAAAATGAAGGTTTGAGTGTAAGTGATGAGA
>DQTM01000137.1 GCA_015662785.1 Sulfurospirillum arcachonense
ACCAATAAGGTGGCTTAAAATTTTTACTAAACACCCCTTAAGCACAAGCATAGGTAATCTTTAGAAATCTCTATTGCATAATTTGGGTTTAAATAATCAACCAAGAAAAACTCCTAAATTAATTTTTACTCTTAAGTGTAGCAAGTTTTGTTTTTAAACACTCTTTTTTTTCGCTAATTCCTTGCATTGTTTGTAAACTTAAATCAGGAAAGGTGCCATTTAACCCTTTCCCATCATTGCCATGGCAACCACCACAGTTACTACTATAAAATATTTCTGTTTTTTTGCCTTGTTTATCATCGCTACTTTGTTTGTTTGAAAGAGTCACAACATATCTAGCTATGTTTAGAGCGTCTGATTTGTATGCATATCCACCCTCCATAGATCCAGAAGGAAATCCTAGTTTAGCATCTGAACCATTGTTGATTATGTCTATGATATAGTTTTCTAAGTATTCAAGAGAGTCAATGTTACTTAGCTCATTTTCAATCTCTTGTATCTCTACATGTAAAGGTTTTACTTTTGGCTTTACATGTAAAGGTGCTATTGTTTTTATCTCTTCGTTTTTTTCACAGCCATAAAATAGCAAGAGTGTAAAAATTAGGAAATATTTCACTCTACTCTACTGTTACACTTTTAGCTAAATTTCTTGGCATATCTACATCATTGCCTAGTCTTACTGCAATTTCCAGTGCTAAGATTTGAGTGATTATCATCATCTCAAAAAACTCACTCATAGGGTGAGATTGCTCTGTTGTTTTTATAAAATCATCAGCCAAATCAAACTCTTTAGGACTGATAGCAAGTATAGTTGCGTCTCTAGCACTTAACTCTTCTACATTACTCTTTGTTTTTTCATAAAGCATAGTTTGAGGCATGAGTGCTACGGTAAAAAGTTCACTATCGGCAAGAGCTATTGGACCATGTTTCATCTCCCCAGAAGGGTAACCCTCAGCATGAAGATAGCTTATCTCTTTAAGTTTTAATGCACCCTCAAGAGCGAGTGGGAAAAATATGTCACGTCCTATGAAAAAGAAACCATGCCCGTGAAGATACCTTTTAGATAGACGTCTGATTTTTTCATGTGTATTATCCTCTACATGTAAAACTGATGGAGTATGTAAAAGAGCTTTAATCTCACTTTGCATTTTTTTAGCTGGGATTGTTTTTTTGCCCATGTAAAGAGAAAGCAACCAAAGAGTGATGACCTGTGTTGCAAAAGCTTTTGTACTAGCAACCCCCTTTTCTATACCTGCTCTTGTAAGAAGTGTTGCATCTGCTAAGCGGACTATAGATGAGTTATCTACATTACAAATAGCAAGAGTTTTCATATTTGCTTTTTTTGCCATTTTTAGGGCTTCAAGTGTATCGGCTGTCTCGCCACTTTGACTAATAACTAAAAATAGTGTTTTTTTGTCTAAAAGAGGCTCTTTATATCTGAATTCACTAGCAATCTCTACTTGACATCTAATTTTAGAGAGTCGCTCAAAAAGGTAAGCTGCTGTAAGTCCAGCATGGTAGCTAGTTCCACAAGCACAAATTTTAATATTGTCTATATCCGAAAAATCAATATCTTTAAGCTCGTCTAGTTCTACACCCTCATCGCTTATTCTTCCCATAAGAGTTTCGCTTACTACACTTGATTGCTCGTATATCTCTTTTTCCATAAAGAATCTAAACCCGTCTTTTTGAGCATAAATTTTATCACGTCCAAGAGTTGCAAATGTAGGAATAACAGGTTTTTCATTCATAAAAAGTGAGATTTCATCTTTTTTTACCCAACCATACTCACCATCTTCAAGATATACAACTTCAGTAGCATACCCAATAAGAGGTGAATCAGAAGAGCTCATAAACTTCTCTTCTTTTGCATTTTGTCCTAGTATAAGAGGAACTGCATTTTTAGCAAAGAAAATAGTTTCTGGTTCATCTTTCGTTACAAGAAGTATTGCATATGCCCCTTGAAGCATCTCTATAGTACTTTTAAAAGCATCTTGCGCACTCAATTCTTCTTTGATAAACTTTTCAAAAAGATGAACTATAACTTCTGAGTCAGTTTGAGATAAGAATTTAACTCCTTCTTTTTGAAGGTTTTCTTTTATCTCTTTATAGTTTTCAATTATGCCGTTGTGTATAACGTAAGAGAATTCACCACGATGTGGATGAGCATTGGCTTCTGTTGGTTTACCATGTGTTGCCCATCTTGTGTGACCAATACCAAGTCCAAAACCATCACTTGAAAATGCTTCTGTTTTATGAACTAAATTCTCTAGCTTTCCTAAAGTTCTATATGAAGTTATGTGACCATCTTTAAGAACAGCAATTCCTGCACTATCGTAGCCTCTATACTCTAACTCTTTTAGCCCACTTAGTAAAAACTCTTTTTTTTCACCTTCACCTATATAGCCAACAATTCCACACATAAATATTACCTCGTTATAAATAATTCTAAAATTTTATCTTTATTATCGCATAAGTTTATTGTTTTTTCAATTAAAAAAAGATTTCTAGCACGGTTTTTGATTGTTTGTATCTTTGCAGTTGACACCTCTATACCTTCATCGTCAAAGAGACTCATCATATAGGCCATTAGACCTTTTTGATTTTTTGTGTTTACGCTTAGTTTTACAACACTTTTAGCGTGTTCACAGTCCATCTCTATCTCATTTTCTTTGATTATAGGTTTACATAGCGTAGTTGATTTAGTCATGTCAAAACTCTGTTTTATTAGGTTTTCTATAGTAACTATATCGCCATCATCAACTTTTTCATGAAAATCTATCTTGAAAGATTTTTTATCATCATATAGTTTAAATACTTCCATATTACTCAAATCTAGAAACCCAAGTTTTCCTAAAAGGTAACCTACATTTAGTTCAGCTGATTTTATGATAGATATGCTCAAATGAGATTCGTTTTCTATCTTAAATTCATAAGGATTTGCATCTTTTGCTATGGTAGCAATTTTGACTATTTCATGAGGTTTATGTTTTATAAAAAAGTAGTTAGAGGAAATAGAGAGAATTTTTCTTTGAAGTATCCTTGGAAGTGCTTTGAACTCTTCATTTTTCTTTAGCGAATTTTCTTTTCTGAGTCTTCTTCGTGTTTCACCAATAAGCTCTTTTTTATCGAACATTTCATTTGACAAATGGTACAGTTCTTTTAAATGTTTAGATGTAAATCCACTATATATATTGTCACCAACAGCATTGACATCACAATATGTGAGTATATATAGAAGTTTTAAAATTTTAGGTTCTTCTATTTTAGAGGTAAATGCAAGCACTACATCTTCGCTATAAATATCTTCTCTTAAAGCCGTACTGCTCATATGAGTATGATATTTGATTAATATACTACCTACATGTATAGCTTCTGTACTAAATCCAAGTTTAGAGGCATATGCTCTAAATATTTTAGCACCAACTTCACTATGACTTCCTCGTCTACCTTTACCTATATCGTGCATAAGAACAACAAGTTTTATCAACCCTTTACCTTCTCCACAAAGGTCATCGTAGAGTGCTTTTATAAGTGGCTCACTTATGTTTTCTAAGTAATATAATCCTAGAATTGAGTGTTTATCAACAGGATATTTATGGTAACCATCAAACTGAGCTTGATGTTTTATATGCGAAAAAGGTTTTATTAGTTGTTCTATCAAATGTGAGTTATAAAGAGCTTTAAATGCTTGATAACTATAGTCGTTAAAGAATAGTTTTTTAAATTCACGATACAGTTCATCAGAATTATGTGCTGAAAAATTGGTTTTTCTTATATAGTCTACATATGTTATATCAAATCTTATATTTTTTTCATCAATCTTTGCAAGCTCTTTTAGAACGTGAAGAAAAGTTTCTGGTTTTTTTTCTCTTTTTGCAACAATTATATTGTCTATTTTGTAGACTCCTTTTTCAAGCCGGTTGTCTCTTAGCTTTTTTAAAGTTACAGTTTCAAAAAAGTATGGAGAAACAAGTTTTCTCAAAAATATTTGACAAGTTATATCTATAGTGTGTATAGAAGAAAAGGTTTTTTTACACAGTTGCATCTGTGCATTTATGAGTTTTTTATCTTTAAAGCCAAGTTTTTTTGCAATGTCAGGTATGTACTCTAAGTTGAGTATATCTTGTTTTTTCTTTGCACTTAGATGCAAAGCTGAGCGAACACGGTAAAGAAATTCTAGTGCCATTCTATACTCTTTAAACTCTTTTTCTGTTATATATGTAGGAATTAATTCTTTTAGTTTTGCACGACCCAATATGGCACGGCTAAGCCACCTAACAGTATGTGAAGCTCTTAGACCTCCTACTCCATTTTTAATGTCCGGTTCCATCATAAGAGGATTGTCTTTACGTCTTTGGTGATATACTGTTGTAACTTCTCTTACGAATTGGGGAAGATTATGTTTTGCTATTCTTTTTAACTCTTTTCCAATCTCCATCCACAAAAAGTTTGAGCCACAAAGATACCGGGATTCTAGCATAGCAGTTTTTATGGTCAAATCGCTATTACTAGCATCAAAAAGCTCATTTACTTTATGAACACGGTGACCCAATTTCAAGCCTGCATCCCAAGCAAGGTAGAGCATTGATTCTATAATAGGCTCTAAGTTATATCCATCTATATCTTTATATACTAGCATTAAATCTATATCTGAGTAGACACAAAGCTCTTCTCGTCCATAACTCCCCATAGCAGTAAGAGTGATAGGAATATGATTTGCAAAAGGAAGATAATCACCAAAAAATTTTCGCAAGCTATATTTGTAGATAAGGATTAAAAATTGGTCTATTTTTTTAGTATGTTTTACTAAAAAATCTTTTCCTTGATTTTGAGTAAAAATGTCATCAAGAGAGTTAAGATACTCTTTAATATGTTCTTTTATGAGTTTTGAAATTTGAAAATCATCAACATTTTGACTCATTAACTCTTCTATTTTATATTTTAGTTCCATCTGTTTTTCCCTTTTAGTTGTGTTATAATACAATAAAAAAAGTTAGGAACTAATATGGCAGAAGCAGATATATATTCTAGTGTTTTAGATTATATGTGTGAAAACTATGACTATTATCTGTATGCCACAGACTTTGATTCAAAGTCGGTTTCATCTCTTCAACGCTCAATCGCTTCAGTCTCAATAGCAGCAGGAGGTAGCAGAGTAGATGCTACAAAAACAGCACTTCAAGATTTCTTTGATGCAATATTTCAAAAAGTTTTTGTTTATGAAGATGAAGAGAGACTTAAAATAGTTAAGTATTTTGATAAAGGAGCTCTCAGCGAAGACCAAGATAAACAGATACATGCGCTTAGACAAGAACTCATTACATGTAAAGAAGAAGTTGAAGATACTTTCTTAAAAGACTCTCTTTATATGTTTGATAAATCATCAAGAAAAAGATTTGAAACTACACTGTTGTCATTAAATGAAATACCACATAAAGATATACTAAGAGAACAGATGAGTTTGGTTTACAGTTTAGGACAGAGGGATATTGTTGTTTTTTTGAATGGCAAAGTGTTTTTAAAAAAGTTTAATCATAAAATTGACCAAAATAAAGATTCTCATAAACAACAAACTGATATCTTATATGATCAAAGGTTTATAGACTCTTTATGGGAAGAGGTAAGTATACATTTAAGAAGCTCTTTTAATGGTAAATTTGATTTTTTGAAATATGATGCAAAAGAGTTTTATGAAAAGTATCCTCCTAAACTTTTTTCAATCCTAAAAAGTGTTGTTAAAAGCTCATTCGTTGATATTAGTGACAAAGATTCTATTCATTATGCTAATGCTGCTTTTAAAAATTATCTGCCAAAAATGCTAAAAGAGATAGCTGATTTTCTTTTTAATGAAGTTTTAGAGAGTAACCTTAGTGCAATAAAGTTTCTTAAAGCATACTCAGAGAGCACGAGAATATCCAATAACAAGATGAGGTTAAATAAAGCTCCTTTGATGAACAAAAAAGGTAAAATTTATAATTATCAAAATATATTAGTTCTTTTAAAAGCAAAAGAGCTTTTAGATTTAAAAATAACTCATAAAAAAATAGAGCTAAAAAATATACAAGTACGAGTAAAAAAATCTATGTTTATTGCCCAAAGAAGTGAAGATGAAATGCAACGTATCCAACAAAGAAGATTGGAACTGCTTCAAGCCATAGAAAAAGTGGAAGATGAAATAAACTCTTTAGATACAATGAAAGTAGCAAATAATTTAGATATCAATAGACTAGAGTTTTCAAAAAGAGATTTACTTGAGGCATTTAAGCAAGTAGAAGTAAGATCACGTACTCAAACAAATATACTTAGTAACACCCATAAAGAGTTAAAAAAATGGGAAATAAAAAAAGAAGAAAAAAGTCTACTAAAAGATGATTTATTTAAAGAACAGATGCATATAGTACAAGAGTATAATCAAATTTGTGAAATTTTAGCAACAGCACTAGGTAAAGAGCCGTTAGAATTTTGATTTTTATATAAAATTTAACTTATTTAACTTATAATAATCAGAAATGGTAATAGCGGGACTGGCTGTTTTTAGCTTGCTAAAAAATGCCTGTCCCCAAAAACAAAAAAAGGATAAACATGATAGAGAAACCATATCTAAAATCACAACCAAATGCAGAGGGATATTTTGGCGAGTTTGGTGGAGCATTTTTACCACCTGAACTCATAGAGCAATTTAAAAAGATAGAACAAGCGTATTTGACTATAGGTAACTCACATAACTTTATCATGGAACTTCGTGATATACGAAAGCACTACCAAGGAAGACCTACACCTGTTTATTATGCAAAAAGACTTACAGAGTATGTTGGTGGAGCAAGAATTTATCTTAAACGTGAAGATTTGAATCACACAGGAGCACATAAACTCAACCACTGTATGGGTGAAGCACTCTTAGCAAAGTATCTTGGAAAGAAAAAACTCATAGCAGAGACTGGCGCAGGTCAACATGGTGTAGCTTTAGCAACTGCTGCAGCTTATTTTGGCTTAGAGTGTGAGATACATATGGGTGAAGTTGATATTGAAAAAGAGCATCCAAATGTGATTCGCATGAGAATACTTGGTGCAAAAGTTGTTCCAGTTGGTTTTGGAGGGCGTACGTTAAAAGAGGCGGTAGATAGTGCTTTTGGTGCATATATGGAAGATCCTGAAGAGATGTTTTTTGCAATTGGTTCAGTTGTTGGTCCTCACCCTTACCCGATGATGGTGAGAGATTTTCAAAGTGTTGTTGGTTTTGAAGCGCGTGACCAGTTTATGGATATGACAGGAAATCTACCAGACAATTTAGTAGCTTGTGTTGGAGGTGGAAGTAATGCCATGGGACTTTTCTCAGCTTTCATGAGTGACCCATGTGAAATGTACGGAGTAGAACCAGCAGGAACAGGTACAAAACTTGGACAACATGCAGCAAGTCTTACTTATGGAAAACCAGGAGTTCTTCATGGATTTAATTCTATAATGCTTCAAAATGAAGATGGTACACCAGCTCCTGTTCATTCAATAGCAAGTGGACTTGATTACCCATCAGTTGGACCAGAACATGCATATCTAAACAGTATTAGTAGAACAAAAGTAGCAACTGCAAATGATGCAGAGACTGTTCAAGCTTTTTATGACTTGTCGCGTTATGAAGGAATTATCCCAGCTTTAGAGAGTGCTCATGCTGTAGCATTTGCTATGAAATTGGCAAAAGAGAAGCCTTATGAATCAATCCTTTTAAACTTAAGTGGAAGAGGTGATAAGGATATAGATTTTATGGCAGAAAAATTTCCACCAGAGGATTACATGTAAGAGTATTTTTAACCAAAAAAAGGTAAAATACGTTTTTTAAATCACAAAAGAAAGTATCTAATGGATATAATCGAAAAATTAGAATCTGGAAAACGCCTAAGCTACGAAGATGGTCTAGCTCTTTATGAGCTTGATCTCTTCACTTTAGCTTCGTTTGCCAACAAAAAAAAAGAGTCACTTTACGGAAAAAAAGCATTTTTTAATGTAAACAGACACATCAACCCAACAAATATCTGCAAAGATATCTGTAAGTTTTGTGCTTTTAGCTCAAATAGAAAAAATCCAAATCCATATACTATGACACATGAAGAGATTTTAAGTGCCGTAGAAAAATCATATAAAAATGATATCAAAGAAGTTCATATAGTCTCAGCACATAATCCTGCAACTGGACTACAGTGGTATTTAGAGATTTTTTCAAAGATAAAAGAGAAGTTTCCTTCTTTACATGTAAAGGCATTGACAGCTGCTGAAATTCATTTCTTATCTACAGAGTATAATTTAAGCCATGAACAGATTATTGATAAAATGGTTGAGTATGGAGTTGATTCTATGCCAGGTGGTGGAGCAGAGATTTTTGACGAAGAAGTTAGGGCTTATATCTGTAAAGGTAAAGTGAGCTCACAAGAGTGGCTTGATATTCATGCGCTCTGGCACTCTAAAGGCAAGATGTCAAATGCAACTATGCTTTTTGGTCATGTCGAAAAACGCAAAGACAGAATAGATCATATGTTAAGACTTCGTGATGTTCAAGATAAAACTAACGGGTTTAATGCTTTTATACCTTTGGTATATCAAAGAGATAATAACTACCTTAAAGTAGAGGATTTTTTAAGCTCTACAGAGATACTAAAAACTTATGCTATTAGTAGACTTATGCTAGACAACATTCCTCACATAAAAGCATATTGGGCAACTTCAACAATAAATCTAGCTTTAATAGCACTTGAGTTTGGAGCAGATGATTTAGATGGAACAATAGAGAAAGAGGCTATTCAGTCAGCGGCAGGGGCAAAAAGTGCAACTGGTATGAATATAAAAGACTTTTTAGACTTGATTACAACAAGTGGTTTTACTCCAGTTGAGCGTGACAGTCTATACAATGAATTAAAAAGGTATTAGAGTTCTCAACGTAAGTTGTAGCTTTAGTGAGAGGAATTTATCTTGGACTTGTTCAAGATAAAGAAGACATTAAAATAAAAAGGATTAAATTTGGGTTTATTTAAACTTAAAGAACACGGTACAGATGTAAAAACTGAATTTAGAGCAGGTTTTACAACGTTTTTAACTATGATGTATATCGTTCCAGTGAACGCTATCATTATGAGTAAAACAGGTATGGATTTTGGAGCGCTAGTTACAGCAACTGCTCTTATTACTATTTTTGCAACGGTTCTAAGCGGACTTTGGGCAAATACACCAATCGCGATGAGTGTTGGTATGGGACTTAACGCATACTTTACATTTGGTTTAGTACTTGGTATGAAAATTCCTTGGCAAACAGCTCTAGGTATTGTTTTTATCTCTGGTGTTTTGTTTTTGGTACTCTCATTTACCAAATTTAGAGTTTGGATTATGCAGAGTGTTCCTAAGGATTTAAGACGCGCTATTAGTGCTGGTATCGGTGCTTTTATCGCTTTTATAGGTTTAAAAAGCATGGGTATAATTGTTGCAAACCCAGCAGTTCTTGTTGGCCTTGGTGATTTTAGTGATTCAAAAGTACTTTTAGGTGTTCTTGGTTTAGCTCTTGTTATTGGTCTATATGTTTGGAAAATCAAAGGTGGATTTATCATTGCAGTTGTTTTAACTTCGATTGTTGCTTGGATTAGTGGAATGGCTCCAGCTCCTAGTGAGTTTTTTGCTATGCCATCATCTATTGGACCGATTGCGTTTGAACTAGACATTGTTTCAGCATTTACTTTAGCACTTGCTCCAGTTATTATCACATTTTTGATTACAGACATGTTTGATTCACTTGGAACTCTTGCAGGTGTTGGATATCGTGCAGGTATTTTTGAAAAAGATGGAAAAGATTTACAAAAAACACTTGAAGCTGACGCAGGTGCAACTGTAGCAGGTTCACTTTTAGGACTTTCAACAACTACAAGTTTTATCGAAAGTGCAAGCGGAGTTGAAGAGGGTGGTCGTACAGGTCTTACAGCAGTTGCTACAGGACTATTTTTTGTACTAACACTTTTTATGATGCCTCTTTTTTCAGCGATTCCAGAAAATGCAATTTATCCAATTTTAGTTATGGTTGGTGTATTGATGTTTAGTGAGTTATCTCATATAAACTTTGATGATATTGCTATCTCAGTTGCTACATTTTTTATTGTTATTATGATGCCATTAACCTTTTCTATTACCAATGGACTAGCATTTGGTTTTATTGCATATTTGATGATTAAATTACTTAAAAGAGAGTTTAAAGATATCAACTTGGGTGTAGTCTTTTTAGCAGCAATTAGTTTAATTGTATTTATTGTTCAGTAAGCTATAGAGAAGGGGAAAGAAGTTGCGTTTTTATAGTTATGATGAGTTTAAAGTCGATGTTAATATGTTGGCAAAAGAGTTAAAAAGTTATGATCCTGATGTGATTTTAGCAGTAGCTCGTGGGGGAATGACACTAGGTCATTTTCTAGCTGAAGCATTAGAGATGAGAGATTTGTACGCTATAAACTCAATTCACTATGAAGAGACTAGAAAGCTTGATACTATTGACATATTTAATATGCCAGATTTAAGTAAAGCAAAAAAAGTAGTTATTGTTGATGACATCATAGATAGTGGTGAGACTATGATAGAAATCAAAAAAGTTTTATTGAAAGCATATCCAAACTTGGAATTAAAAGTTGCTTCAATTTATTATAAAGAAAAAGCACTTTTAAGACCAGATTTTGCTGCTCGTGAAGCAACAGAATGGATAGAATTTTTCTGGGATTTTAAGATAGACAACTATAAGTAATCATAAGGGAGGTGCTAACCTCCCTTTATTTATGCTATAATCTACATAAAAGAGGATTGCTAAATATATGATTTTAATGATAGACAACTACGATAGTTTTACATACAATATTGTTCAGTACTGCCTTGAACTTGGTGCTGATCTTAAAATAATTAAAAATGATGAACTTACTATAGCTCAAATTGAAGAACTTAATCCAGAAAAAATCATAATCTCTCCAGGACCTGCCACTCCAAATGAAGCAGGTATTAGCCTTGAAGTAATAGAATATTTTCAAGATAAACTTCCAATTTTGGGGATCTGTTTAGGACATCAAGCAATAGCACAAGTTTTTGGAGCTAAAGTAGTTAGAGCAAAAAACATGATGCACGGAAAAACTTCTACAATAAAACAAAAAGAGTCTACATTTATATTTAAAGGCTTGCCTGAGAGTTTCATTATGACTCGTTACCACTCTCTTGTCGTAGAAAAAGAAGATTTACCAAGTGAAATTATACCAACATCATATAGCACCGATGATCATGAAATAATGAGCTTACATGTAAAAGGTAAAGATATCTATGGAGTACAATTCCACCCAGAGTCAATCCTTAGTGAGTATGGCTATGAAATACTGGATAACTTTTTAAAGATATGAAAGAGACAAATCTAGTTTTATTAGTTATTTTAACGAGCGTAATGTTCTTATTGTATGGAGTAAGTTCACTCTCAATTAGGTACGATGAAGCAGTTATACTCTTTGAAGGAACTTCTTTAGTTCACTATCTTGTATCTTTTTCAACAAAACTATTTGGTCAAACAGATTTAGCTTTAAGACTACCATTTATACTTCTTCATGTTGCCTCTTTGATTCTGCTTTACAAGATAGGTAAACTATTTCTCAAAAAAAAGATAGATAGAGTTGTCTCCATAGCTCTTTACGCAATGCTTCCAGGAGTAAATAGTGCAGCGATTTTAGTCAATGGAGCTTATGTAGCTATATTTTTAACACTTCTATTTGTATACCTTTACATGTACGGATACAAAAAAGCATCATTTTTGGTACTAATTATATCCCTTTTTGCAGACAACTCTTTTGCAATTTTATATTTAGCTCTTTTCTTTTACAGTATATTCAACAAAGAAAAACAACTCTTAAGTTTGTCATTGGTATTGTTTGGACTCTCCATGTACATGTATGGATTTGACACGGGAGGAAAACCAAAAGGTTACTTTCTTGATGCATTAGGTGTGTATGCAGCTATTTTTTCACTATTTTTATTTTTGTACCTTATATACACATTATATAGGATACTCATAAAAGAGGAAAAAAATTTACTTTGGTTTATATCATTTTCTACACTAATTATTTCTTTGGTACTTTCGTTAAGACAAAAACTACTTTTAGAAGATTTTGCTCCATTTATAGTAATAGCTATTCCTTTAGTAGTAAAAGTATTTTTCAATAGCTATAGAGTCAGGCTACCACAACATAGAAAATACCACAATATAGCTTTTGGAGTAGTTTTTATACTTTTAAGTCTAAATTTAGTAGTAAGTTACTTCAATAAACCTCTATATCATATTATAAAAAATCCTGAAAAACATTTAGCATATAAGTATCACATAGCAAAAGACTTAGCACAGATACTAAAAGAGAAAAACATAAACAATATAAATATAAAAGATGAAAAATTAGCCCTAAGACTTAGATTTTATGGTATTCAAAGTGGTGGCATGTACAAACTTGCACACTCTAGTTTCAAAAAAACTGACTTTGAAAAAATAAATATAATTTATTATGATAAAATAATAGAGTCTTTTTACTTATATAGATAGGAGTTATTATGA
>DQTM01000256.1 GCA_015662785.1 Sulfurospirillum arcachonense
CTATCACTTTCTTACTTATGAAACTAGGCAACCATAACGTGGTGAAACTGGACACCTTTTAAAATAATTCGACAAAACTTTGTCGTAGTAGATCTTTTATTTTTTTAGGAGATAGATTTACTCCAAATTCTTCCAAAGAGTATCCTGCATGCTCTCTAGTATCTATTTTTAGGGGGATTGAACCATGTTGAAGAATAGTAGTTTTTGTTCTTCTTTGGGCATTTCCCCCTATCTTTTTACCATCACATATTATGTCATAAGGCTCAAAACCCTCTTGACAAAAAAAACTTTTGTTTAACTCTAAGTTTATATCTTTTGCATACTCTACATGTAGACCTAGTTTTTTATAAAAATGTAAAAGAAAACTACATAGGTACTCGTAACTCTCTTTTACATTTTTGTTACCAAGAAGTTTTGTAGGGATAGTGATACTATATGAAATATCACAACCATGCAGAAGTAATCCTCCACCAGTCTCTCTTCTCGCCCAGTCGTTTCCAAATTTCTCTACATTTTCTTTTTTTTGAGAACGACCCAAAGTAAAAGAGTTTTCTTTCCAAGTGTAGAGCCTAAAAGTAGGCTCTCCAAGTTCTAGTAGAGATTTATCAAACTCCATGTTCTCTCTAGCACAGAGTTCATGTGTGTCAATAAATTTCCAGTTGGTTATTGCCATCTTATATTTAGGCTTCTTGCTGCTTTTGTCTCATCTGGTCTGCTTATAGGAAGAGTTTTTGGGAACTCTTTAAAAGCTTCAGGATTTGATTTAGCTAGTTCAACTGCATCTATCATTTTTTGACAGAAGTAGTCGATAGTATCTATGTTTTCGGTCTCAGTTGGCTCTATCATGATAGACTCTTTTACGATAAGCGGAAAGTAAACAGTTGGAGCATGAAGACCAAAATCTAATAGGTATTTTGCTATATCCATAGCTTTTATACCGTACTCTTTTGTTAAATCTTCAGCAGAAAAAACACACTCATGCATACAAAGTTGATTAGGATAGGCAGCTTTAAGATGAGGCTTGAGTTTTGCTAAGATATAGTTTGCATTTAGAACAGCTTTTTTACTTGTATTTATCATACCCTCTTTTCCAAGTGTTTGCATATATACTAAAGCTCTTACAAGAACTAGATAGTTTCCAAAAAATGGAGATATTTTTCCTATGCAGTTTTGATGAGGAGTATCAAAAAAGTATCCTTTTTCTTCACTGAATCCAACTTGTAAATCAGGTAAAAACTCTTTTAGTTTGTTACCAACTCCAACAGGACCAGCACCAGGACCACCACCACCATGAGGAGTAGCAAATGTTTTGTGAAGATTTAAGTGAATTACATCAAACCCAATATCGCCAGGACGAACTACACCCATGATAGCATTCATATTGGCACCATCATAGTACATTAAAGCATCATAAGAGTGAGCAAGGTCACAAATCTTTTTGACAGCAGGATTGAAAAGACCTAGAGTGTTAGGTGCAGTCATCATGACAGCTGCTACCTCATCGCTCATCACTTCTTTAAATGCTTCAAAATCCATAGAGCCATCTTTGTTTGATTTTACAGTGATAACATCATAATCAACCATTGCAGCAGTTGCAGGATTAGTTCCATGAGAAGAATCAGGAACAATAACATAACGTTTATTGTTGCCTTTCTTTTTGTGATAAGCTCCAATCATCATAACACCAAGCATTTCACCATGAGCACCAGCTTGAGGTGTTAGTGTAAAAGCTTCCATACCTGTTATCTCACATAAGTTATTTTCTAGTGTTTTAAGTGAAGATAGAGCTCCTTGAACTAGATGTGTTTGGTTGTTTGTTATGTGATGTGGGTGAAGATTTGCAAGACCTGCAAGTCCTCCAACTCTCTCTTGAACTTTTGGATTATACTTCATAGTACAAGATCCAAGCGGATAAAAGTTAGCATCAATAGAGAAGTTTTTGTTGGAAAGTCTTGTAAAATGACGAACTACATCAAACTCACTTACTTCAGGAAGATTTGCTTTTGTATCTCTAAGCAGACTTGCATCAAGTTTTGGAGCGTCATTCACGCTTTGTTTTGGGATATTGATTCCCTTTCTGCCTACATGAGATTTTTCAAATAGAGTTGAACTCATACTATCTCCTTTACGCTTTTTACGAACTCATCCATCTGAGCCTTTGTTCTTTTTTCAGTGGCACTTACTAAAACCTTGTTTTCAAAGTTTTCATAAAGAGCGTCTAATTTTAGACCTGCAAAGAAGTTTTTGCTTTCCATCTTGTTTATAAACTCGCTCGAACTCATAGGAAGTTCTATTACAAACTCGTTAAAGGTTGGGTTTTGGTTGTATATGCTTATGCCCTCAACTTTGCTAAGCTCATCTTTTAGGTAACTAGCATTGTTAAAGTTTTGGTTAGATAGTTTTACAAATCCCTCTTTTCCAATGAGAGCCATAAAAATAGTAGCACGAAGTGCCATAAGGTTTTGGTTTGAACAGATATTTGAAGTTGCTTTGTCACGACGTATGTGTTGTTCTCTTGCTTGAAGAGTTAGAACGTATGAACGTCTTCCCTCTGCATCATCAGTTATACCCACTATCCTTCCTGGAAGATTTCTTATGTATTTTTCTTTACAAGCAAGAATTCCAAAAGATGGTCCACCAAATCCAAGGTAATTACCCAAGCTCTGTCCATCTCCACAAAAAATGTCAGCATCAACATCTTTTGCACTTTGCAAAATACCAAGTGCAATAGGGTATGAACTCATAATAGCTAATGCTTTTACGTCATGAAGTGCAGTTATAATTTCTGAGTAATCTTCTACAGAACCAAAAAAGTTTGGATTTTGGAAGATATAGCCAGCTACGTCTTTGTCTATTAGACTAAGAAGTCTCTCTTTGTCACAGCCATCATTTTTTACGTCTAGAACAATAACTTCTAAGTCATGGTAAGCTAGGTAAGTTTTTACGATTTTGATGTAGATTGGATTTACTCCACTATCTACTAAAATTTTCTTTTTCTTACTTCTTCCAACACGAACAGCCATCAAGGCAGCTTCAGCCATAGCCGTTCCACCATCATACATAGATGCATTTGTTGCTTCCATGCCTGTAAGTTCACAAATCATGCTTTGGAATTCGTAAAGTGCTTGAAGTGTTCCTTGGCTAGCTTCTGCTTGGTATGGAGTATATGCAGTATAAAACTCAGAACGAGTTGAAAGTGAATCAACAGCAGTTGGGATAATATGGTCATAATAACCACCACCCAAAAAGCTTATTTTTGAAGTATCATTTTGGTTTGCTAAAGCAGCAAAGTTGTCGAATACTTCAAATTCACTAAGTCCCTCAGGCAAATCAAAACTTTTTGCTCTAAGCTCATTTGGAATCGCATCAAAAAGGTTAGACTCCTCTTTGATACCGATTACATCGAGCATCTTTCGCACATCTTGTGCGGTATGCGGAATATATGGCATTATAGAGTTTCTATATAAGCTTTATAACCAGCTTCGTCCATAAGAGTATCAAATTCGCTTGCATCGCTTACTTTAAGTTTGAATATCCAAGTAGTCTCAGCCGCTTCGTTTAAAAGCTCTGGTTTGTTTTCAAGCTCTTCGTTTGCTTCAACAACTTCTCCGCCAACTGGAGTGTAAATATCTGATGCAGCTTTTACTGATTCGATGAAAGCGATACTATCGTCTTTATCTGCCTCAGCTCCGATTTCTGGAAGCTCCACAAAAGTGATGTCACCAAGTTGTTCAACTGCGTAAGCTGAAAGTCCTATGCTTGCCACTTCGCCGTCTAGTATTGCCCATTCATGTTCATTGCTATATTTTTTTATCATAATCTATCCTTGTTTTTGTTTTTTGGGGACAGGCATCTTTTTTTTCAAAAAAGCAGTCAGTCCCGCTATTACTATTTTTTGCTATAAAACGGTAATTTTTCTATAGTGATTTCTATGTTTTTTCTACCTGTACTTAGTTCTAACGTAGCTTCTTTATCAAAAAGTTTTGTATCAAGTGATGCTATTCCTATACCTGATTGAACAGATGGTGAAAAAGTTCCGCTTGTTACAACGCCTATTTTTTGACCATTTTGGTGTATTTCCATACCATGTCTTGGTGCTCTTTTTGAGTTTGTTTTGAAAGCTATAGACTTTCTAGGAGCACCTTCTTCTTTTTGTTTCAGAAGTGCTTCTTTTCCTGTAAAGTGCTTGTCGTACTTTACAAAAAATCCAACACCAGCTTCTATAGGAGTTGTATTTTCATCTAACTCTTGTCCATAAAGACTATATCCCATTTCCAAACGAAGAACATCGCGTGCTCCAAGTCCAGCTGGAACTGCTCCACGTTCTACTAGTTTTTCCCAAAGCTTTGGGGCAATTTTATTGTCTACATAAAGCTCATATCCAAGCTCCCCTGTGTAGCCGGTTCTACTAACTAGTGCAAAACCACCCATGATTTCACTCTCTGCAAAACTAAAAAAGCCAAGGTCATCTAAGTCAAAAGGTACAAATTCTTGAACTATTTTCTTAGCATTTGGTCCTTGAATATCTAGTTTAGAAGTTTCGTCTGATGCATTTGTAAATACACCGTTATGAAGTTGGTCGTTTATTGTTTTAAAATCTATATCAATTCTTGAAGCGTTTACAACAAACATAAGTCTTTCTTCACCAGCCTTGTAGATAATAAGGTCGTCGATAACTCCGCCATCTTTATTTAGTAAAAAGCCATACTTGCATTTTCCTATAGGAAGTTGTAGTACATCAACAGTCGTAGTGTCATTTATACCACTAAAAAGAAGATTTCCTTCAAAGAAAAATTCACCCATATGAGAAGTGTCGAAAATAGCTGCACCATTTCTACAAGCCTCATGTTCTTTTAATATACCTTCATACTGAACGGGCATTTCCCAGCCACAAAAACCGATGTTTTTTGCGCCTAGTTTTTCATGCTGTTCAAAGAGGGCAGTTCTTTTAAGTTCTGACATATATCTCTCTTCGTGTTAAATTAGTAACTTATAGGGTAACAAAATTTTCATTTGATTTTTCTAAAAAAAAGAGAGTAAAATGTCTTTACATGTAGGGGAGTTACAAGACTCTACATGTAGAGTCTTGTGTTTGTTATTTAGATAGGTAGCTTTTTACTGAATATGGACTTGGGTAGATAAAAGTTGTTTCTCTTGTAACAACTATTTTTTCTTTGTTATCTAATGCATATGCTTTTATAGTTACATCTAAGAGTGTATCCTCTTCTTGGTGTGTTGAGAGGTTTTTTTCTGCCTGTAAAATAACTATTTTCTTGAGTTTACTGCCTGCTTGTAAGACAAATGGCTCTGACGGTTTTTTTATTGAGATATCTTTATGTTCTACTTCAAAATAATATTTATGATCTTTTGAATCTGTATTTTGAAAAAGAAAAGTATAAGCATTTTGTATATTTTTTCCCTCATCTTTTATTTTGTAAAGTTGGGTTGTGCGGTTGATGTTCAGAAGCATATGCTCTTTAGTGCTTCCCATCATAAACAGTGCTACAAGAGCTAAAGATAGTGCAACGCCATAAGCGATAGTTCTAAATCTCAAAAATTGTGTTTTTCTATTCTCTTCGACGGCACTTGAACTAGCCCAAGTAATGAGGGAAGTTTTCCCAAGTTTTCCCATTACTTTGGTACAAGCATCAGCACACTCTAAGCAGTTGATGCACTCTAATTGCATACCTTTTCTGATGTCTATATGGGTAGGACAAATAGTTACACAAGCCTCACAGCCAGTACATTCATCTTCTTCTGCTGTTGGTTTTGTATTAATGAGATTTTTCTTTTCATCATATATCTTTCCACCACGATTTTCGTTATAAACTGTTTGGATTGTCTCTTCGTCATACATTACTGATTGAACTCTTGCATATGGACAAACATAGATACAAAAATCTTCTTTTAAGATAATCACATCGTAAATTAAAAATAGAGCAATTGCTATAACAAAGCCAAAAAGTACTCTGTGTTCTGTAGGGTCTTGCAAATATACGAAAAAATCTTCAGGAGGTAAAAAGTACCAAGTAAAGTTAACCGCAGCAATAAATGAGAGAATTACCCATATAAAAACAGCAATAACCTTTTTTGGGCTATTTTTTGAGTCGAGCTGTTTGTTTTTAATTCTTTTTCGTATACCCAAAAGCTTAGTCTCAATTAAATCTCTATAGATGACTCTAAATATGGTTTGAGGGCAAACCCATCCACACCAGACACGACCGCCAAGCGTAGTGAGAAAAAAGACTCCTAAAAATAGAAAAATCAATATAAATGGCATGAGATACAACTCTTGCATGTCAAAAGTAGTGAAGATTAAATGAAGTTGTTTTTTTTCAAAGCTTAGTAAAAAAAGGTGATTTCCTTCTATCCTTATAAATGGGAGAACTAAACTTATGACGGTAATAATCCCAAAAGTGAGATACCTTTTTATTGAGTAAGGTGTATGGCAGTTGCCATTTGTGCTACATGTAGACATTTATATACTTCCTTTTATAAGAGAACACTCTTCTTTTGTTTTTATCTGTTTTTTTGTTTTTTTGATTGGCTCCTCTAGGAGACTTTTTTTAGCTTCTA
>DQTM01000296.1 GCA_015662785.1 Sulfurospirillum arcachonense
AGATCAAACAAACCTACTCGCACTTAATGCTGCAATCGAAGCTGCTCGTGCAGGAGAACATGGACGTGGGTTTGCAGTAGTTGCCGAAGAGGTTAAAAAACTTGCAGAACGCACAGGAAAAGCAACACAAGAGATAAGCATAACTATACAAACTCTTCAACAAGAAACAACAGATATACAAGCCAACTCAGAGCGTATTGATACCATCGCAAATACTTCAGGAGAGAGCGTAAAAGAGTTCCAATCTCTTCTCAATAAATTCAATATAGATGCAAATTCAACAGCAGATATTTCTCATAAACTAGAAAATAGCATCTTTGTAACTTTGATTAAAATAGACCATATTATATACAAAACCAAATCTTACTCAGCAGTACTAGTAGATTAGGGCAATGGTATACTTTTGGTGAAGGTAAAAGAAGATTTGAATGCAAAAAAGTATATCCTCTTCTTGACGCTCCACATAAAGTAGTTCATCAAACCGTCCATGACAACATAGCAATAGTAGCAGAAGGTGGAGGTTTCCAAGTACACGAAGTTGAACCTATAGTAGAAAACTTTAAAACAATGGAAAAAGCAAGTACTCAACTCTTTGGATTATTAAATGAACTGACTAAAGATGATACCTCTTGTGAAAAAGGTGTAAAGGCTTAAAAAACTTTTGCACTTTTTCATCAGTTATAAACCCTACATTGTAAGGATGTGGGGTCTCTACTGTTTTAAACTCTAATGCTGATGGTAAAGATTTTTTGATATCTTTTGCCATAGCTCCAAACAAAATCAACTCTATATTGTATTTACTAAGTCGACTTAGAAACCTATGCATAAAAACTCTAAACTCTTTTACATGTAGCTTTGTATCTTCTTTACATGTAAAGACAAGAGCTGTATTTAAAAGCAACACACCACTTCTCTCAAAGTTCTCTCTAAGAGCATCTATGGAGTCTATAAGCTCTGACTTGTCTATCTTAGAAATTGCCTCTTGGCTTAAATCCTCCTCTTTCAAATAACCATCGCTCAAAAGTAACATTTTCAAAAAGTTTCTTAAACTAGTTGCTTTGTTAACCTCTTTTGAAAACCCTTTTTGAGAAAAAAGTGTTTTAACATTTGCATCTATAAAAGCATATCCATTTGCACTTTCTCGTCTTGGATATGGGTCTTGTCCAAACAGAACATACTTTGTATTTTTAAGTTCAAGTGTATGAAATGCATTTAAAAAATTACTAAAGGTAGGGAAATACCCCTTATCTTTTTCTAAAAACTCTCTGTACTTTGGTGATAATCCATCATAAGCATACTCTACTATCTCTTTCCAAGAAGGGTCTACATGTAAAGCCATTATTTAAGATTTGCCAACTTCAATACCAAATCAACCTCACCAATACCTATACGTAAATCTTTTGCTATAACTGCTTCACTTTTACCTTGAGAGTAGTGAGCTATGATGAGTTTTTCATTTGACACAGTTGTACTTTTAGGGCTATAGTTTATCTCAACTCTTTTTTCTTCCATTTTGTCAATTCGTTCTATCTGCTCATCTTGAAAACTCTGCATTACATTTTCTATTTCACGCATTGATTGTATGAGAGGATAAACACTTTGTTGCACCTGCTCTTTTACTTTGCCTTCCAGTGTATCTTCCATCTCATCCATAAATTTGTCTCTATTTTTAGTAAGTTGAAGTATCTCTTTTCTAAGGCGGTGATTTTGCTGAGCTATGTTATCAATGCTCTGCTCATAACGTGAGAGTTTTTTGTTAGTTTCAGCCTCTTTTATACTCATCATTATCATTATAATCACTACTAAAGCTATAACACCGATTAATCCCATAAGTTCTATACTAATTTCCATCTTTTTTTGCCCTCATTTCTCGTATCATAACTCTTTCTCGTGCAACTACATACGCATTCCAATCTTTCTCATCTCTTTCGTGAAGTAACACTATTTTAGCTTCATTTTTACTAATAGCTTTAAAGTATATCGGCATTTGTCTCTTAGGAAAAAATGGCATCTCTATACGCCCATAATACTCTGTTTTATTTTCAAATATTTCATCTTTTAACTTAAAATATTCATGACTAATAACTTCTATATCACCTCTATATGTAAGGTCTAAAAACTCCTGTTTTTCTCCTCGCATAAAGGCGTTCATCTCATCCATTTTTCTATGAAGTTCTACAATCAAAGTAAGCAGTACTTGATCACTTTCCTCAGTGTTACCACGAGCTTTTGCCAATCGTAACCACTCGCCTATGCTATCATCATCTGCTGAACTCAAAGAGTCATATTCGTGCTTGAATTCTTTAGAACTGTTCTCAACATCAAATTCTATTTTTAGAGGAGCATTTATGTATCTCATTTTAGAACCTATCTATAAAAATCATAATAAAGAACATTATACCTAAGTATCCGTTTAGTGTGAAAAAAGCTCTATCAATCTTGGTAAAGTCTTTAATGACGATTTTGTGCTCCATAAAAAGGATAATTCCACTAAACAATACCCCTAAATATGCCCAAAAACCTAGCCCCGCGTCAACTACAAAAAGTAACCAAAACAGAACTGTCAAAGCATGAAAAAGACGAGATATAAAAAATGTAGACTCTTTCCCATAAACAGAAGGTATAGAAAAAAGTCCTTTTTCTTTGTCATACTCCATATCTTGTAGTGAGTAAAGCAAATCAAAACCAGCTACCCAAAACATAACTCCCAGTGCCAATAAAACTGACCAAAGAGTTATGCTTTCACTCACAGCAACTACTCCAGCAATCGGAGCAAGTCCTAAAGAAACTCCTAAAACCAAGTGTGCATAAGATGAAAAACGCTTAAATATTGAATAACCAGCAAGTATCACAAGAATGGGGAAACTAAGCCAAAAAGCAAGAGAGTTTATGATGTACGCAACCACCACAAAAACTAGAGCATTTAAAACTATAAAAAGTTGCATATTTCTTGCACCAACTCTACCATCTACACTTGGGCGGTTTGCAGTACGAGGGTTGTGCTTGTCAATATCTCTATCTGCATATCTGTTAAAACTCATAGCAAAGTTTCTTGCACTTACAGCTGCTAGGAGACCTAAAAGTAAAAGCTCCCAACCAAACCAAGATGTTTGATTTATCTGTTTTGAAGAGACTATCATAGCAATAAATATAAATGGCAATGAAAATATAGAGTGCTTGAACATAATAAGCTCATTTATATCTTTTAAAACTTTAAAAAACTTCTGCAAGCTAGTCCTTATAGTATTTTTGGAGTTATTTTACTATAATTAAACTAAAAAAGACAGAAGCATCGCTTCGTGCTTTAGTAGAGCGTGAATTTTTTAGGAATTACTTCCTAAAAAAGATGACATTAAATGAAAGGAAATTTTGTGAGAGAAATTGCCATATTAGGACCTACAGCTTCGGGAAAAACATCACTTAGTATTGATCTAGCTCACAAACTCAATGCAAATATACTCTCACTAGATTCTCTAAGCATTTACAAAGAGATAGACATAGCTTCTGCAAAGCCTACATGTAAAGAAATGCAAGGTATCAAACACTTTGGAATTGATGCTCTTCAAGTTGATGATGATTTTAATGTTGTTGTTTTTTTTGAACTATATAAAGAGGCAAAAAAACTTAGTAAAAAAGAAGGAAAAAATCTCATCATAGTTGGTGGAACTGGATTTTATTTAAAGTCTATGATTGATGGAGTTAGTTATAAACCTGAGATTACTAAAGAGACTAAACTAAAAGTTGCAAACTCTTTAACACAAGGATATTCACTCATGAGTGAATTTGATGAACTATACGCAAGTGCTATTAGTAAAAATGACACTTATCGCATAGAAAAATGGCTCGAGATTTACTTTCAAACAGGAGTTATACCAAGTCGATTTTTTAAGCAAAATAAAAGAGAACCTATCATAAAAAATTTGGAACTTTTTGAGATTGCTATAGACAAAGAGATACTAAGAGAAAGAATCACACTTAGAACCAAAATTATGCTAAATGACGGACTTATAGACGAAGTCTTTTTTCTTGAAAACAAATACACAAGAGCACCAAACCCTATGAAATCTATAGGCATAGCAGAAACGCTAAGTTTTCTCGATGGAGATTTAAACAGAGATGAACTAAAAGAAAAAATCATAACCAACACAGCAAGACTAGCAAAAAGACAAAAGACTTTTAACAGTTCTCAATTTGAAGAGCACTTCATTGGAAGTGTTGCAGAAATAAAAAAGTTCATAGTTAGGGGCTGACCCGAATGG
>DQTM01000201.1 GCA_015662785.1 Sulfurospirillum arcachonense
AGTTCTGTAAGTTTGACGCGAAGTTGAGAAAGAGAGCTTGAAGATGGAATAATGTAAGGTGTAAGTGTAATTACAAGATTTACATTGTCATAGTCAGTTGTGCGATGTGTAAATAGTTCGCCAAGTAGTGGAATGTATCCTAATAATGGTAGTCTAGAAACACTGTTAGACTCTTTTTTCTTAATAAGTCCACCAAGTATAACCGTTTCACCGTTCTGTACTATAGTTACTGTTTTTACTTCACGATCAAGAGTAGTAGGTGTTCCTGTAGCTGCACCAGTTGAGCCAAGAACATCTTCTATGGATGCTGTTATTTCTAGAGTAACCTTCTTTTCATTAGCAACTCTTGGTTTTACACTAAGTTTTAAACCTATTTTTTCACGCTTAAATGTACTTACAGGCAGATCTGTTGTAGATTTTGCTGTTGAAGTACTTGTTAAGATTGACTGAGTCTGTCCTACAAAAATTGTTGATTCTTTATTATCTATACAAAGAATAGATGGTTCAGATATGATATCGGCAGCACCATGTGTTTGTAAAAAGTCTATAGCACTTCCTAGAGCTAAACCTTCATTCAATACAGGTACGGATATCATATTTGCTAAAGCGCCATCTAATGCAACACTTGGACCACCAAAGTTTGCTGCAAGCGTAAATAGTCCGGCATTTGAAGCTTTGCCTGCCTGAAGACCATATTTGGCACCGATTTGAGCAGCTTTTGTTTTACTAATCTCAATGATGCGAGCCATAACATAGACTTGCATCTTCTCTTTATCCATAACTTTTATGAGGTCTTCAACAGTATCTAGTTCACTCTTTGGACCAATAGCTACTATGCTATTTGTACCTAAATCCATAGAGAGAGTAGGGCGCATACGCTGATCTTCATATTTTTTACTTTTTACTATGTCCATAATACTTTTGAAAAGTACTTTTACATCATTGTTATATAGTGGTATAACTCTCATAGACTGCTCTATAGGAGTTGCTTCATTATCCATGTTTTCTATCAATTTTTTAATTATTTCAATATTTTTTTTACAACCAATAATTGTTAAACTTTTAGTCTCTTTCATTGGTAAAATAGTAATTTTTTCCTCTTCAACTTTAGGATTAAAAAGTGTAGAAGCAATTTTAGAAGCTTGCACATTTGCAGTTGTTACTGCAAGATTTTTTAGTTTGACACTAACTATGCTCTTTTTTCTATCTTCTTGAAGTGTATCTATAATTTTTTCTATTGTTTCAATATTTTTTGGAAAATCACTGAGAATCATCAGGTTTTTCTCTTTGAAAGTTACAAGTTTAGCCCCTTTTGAGATCATATGTCTCACTTTAACTGCAACTACATCAACATTTTGGTTTTTTACTGGTATTATTTTTGTTACCATTTGGTAAGTATCAGACAATTCACTATCTGTTGTAACAATAGGAAGAGCATTTTTTACTGCTTCTGTAAGTCTTATTACTCTTAAAATATCACCATCTTTGACTATGGTATATCCTTTTGTAGCAAGAACATTTAGTAAGATATCCATTACTTCATGTTTCTTTACAGGTACACTTGAAACAAAGTCTATACTACCATTTATTTTACCTTCTAGTAAGATATTTTTTTTGATTATTTTAGCTGTAAGCTTAATATAATCAGAAATTTTCATATTTTGAATATTAATATTTACATTTTCACTTGGCTTTTTTATGATTATTTGGTCTTCATTATTGCCTGCATAGAGAGAGTAACTTATTGCCAGTGACAAAAGTAGAGTTTTAATATATCTCATAGTTGAATTCCTTTTCCATTCCATCGCGTAAAATTTTTATTTTTAGATCAGTGTATTTTGTAATATTCTTATAGATGTCAAATGCTGCTTTATAGGTTTTAATAGGTTTATCATTAACTTCAATGATAACATCTCCTTTTTGTAGTCCAAGTTGATCAAAAACAGAACCTTTTTTAACTGATTGGATTCTAAAGCCCGAAATTTTACCATGTTTTATTATCTCTTTTATTGAAATATCTTTCCATATTGCCTTAAAGTCAGTACTATATTTTTTAACAAGTTTTTTAGGTACTAGTCGTACAGGTTCCTCGTCTGGAATTTGAGTTAATGATTCTGGTTCAATAGGAATAGAACTATCATTTTTAAATGAAAGTCTATATCGTTTACTATTTCTAATAAATATAGCCTCATATTTGGATAAACTATCTAGTTTGTACCCTTTGTATACTTCATCAATAGAAAGTATGTGTTGTTTTTTATCTTTTTTATCATAAAAAACTACGTAACCACTTTTTTCAGACTCCATATATATACCTGTTAACTCCATATTATCAATTTTATAAAGTGGTTTTTTTGTTTTAACAGGTGCTTTTTCTATTTTACTGTTTGTAGTATAGAAAGCATTTTTTACATTGAATCTAATGTATGGAGGGGTAATGTCAGGTACAGTTGTTTTATTTATCCCAATATGAGGAAGTGTTATTAAAAGACCAACCATTATTGCTTTTATGACTACAAAGATGATAAGTAATCTAAATATTGAAGATATTATATTTTCAGAGAGCTTTATCATAGATATATTGTCCATTTTTTGATTTCATCATGCTTAGTGTATTGGCATGGTTTCTTTTCATATATTTAGTTGGTGTAAGTAC
>DQTM01000251.1 GCA_015662785.1 Sulfurospirillum arcachonense
GATTTAAAAAGGTCACCTTTTTTTTGTTCTAAAATTCCCTCAAACATATCGAAAAGGTTAAAAGCATCAGCAGTACTTCCCGCAAAACCTGCAAGAATTTTTCCGTGATGAAGTTTTCTGATTTTTGTTGCATTGCCTTTTAGTATGGTATTGCCAAAAGTTACTTGACCATCGCCACCGATGACAGCTTTGCCATCAGCTTTATAGCCAAGTATCGTTGTTGCATCAAACATTTATTCGCCTATAATTTCAAGCTTGAAATGAGCATGAATACCATGACCTAGTTTGATTGTTATGTCAAATAGACCAGTCATTTTGATGGCATTTTTAATTTCTATTGCTTTTTTGTCTATTTCAAGGTCACATTGAGCCTTAAACTCATGAGAAATTTCATCTTTTGTAACGGCTCCAAAAAGACTTCCATTTGCACCAAGTTTTCTTTTGATTTTAAGTTCAGTTTTTGCTAAAACTTTTTCTAAATCTTTCAATCTTTTCATCTCTTCTTCATCTTGGGCTGTCTGTTTTCTGACATTAGATTCATGTCTTTTTATAACCTCATTTGTCGCGTGAAGAGCCAGTTTATTTCCTATAAGAAAGTTTTGTCCATAACCATCTTTAACTTCTTTCACCTCTCCAGCTTTTCCTAATCCCTTAACGTCTTTAATTAATAAAACTTTCATTATTCTTGTTCTCCGTAAAATTTCTTATTTTTTCCACCAATTATAAATCTAAGAGCATTTAGTTTGATAAAACCTTCGGCATCTTTTTGATTATAAACCTCATCTTCTTCAAATGTACAAAACTCTTCACTGAATAAGTTGTTTCTCTCGCTGTGACGACCTACGACCATCACATTTCCTTTGTATAGTTTTAGTTTTACTGTTCCATTCACTGTTTCTTGTGACTTATCAATCATAGCTTGCATCATTTCACGCTCTGGAGCGAACCAAAAACCGTTGTAAATAGTCTTTGCATATCTTGGCATAAGTTCATCTTTAAGGTGTGCCGCTTCACGGTCAAGAGTTATGCTCTCAATTGCACGGTGAGCTTTTAACATGATAGTTCCACCTGGTGTCTCATAACAACCACGACTTTTCATACCAACAAATCTGTTTTCAACTATATCAATTCTTCCGATACCATGTTTGTTTCCAAGTGCATTTAATGTTTTAAGCATTTTTGCTGGACTGAGTTGCACTCCATCCAGTGCTACTGGGTCACCATTTTTGTACTCAAGTTCTATTCTTTCAGGTATATCAGGAGCATCTTCAGGACTCACTGACCATCTCCACATATCGTCTTCTGCTTCTTGGTTTGGATCTTCTAAGACTAAACCCTCATAAGAGATATGAAGCAGGTTTGCGTCCATTGAGTATGGAGATTTACCTTTTTTCTGATCTATCTGTATACCATGTTCTCTCGCATATGCTAAAAGTTTTTCTCTCGAGTTTAAGTCCCACTCTCTCCATGGAGCAATGATAGTTAAGTCTGAGTTAATGCCAAGATAACCAAGTTCAAATCTAACTTGATCATTTCCTTTTCCAGTAGCCCCATGACTAACTGCGTCTGCGCCTGTTATAGCAGCAATCTCAGCTTGACGCTTAGCGATGAGCGGACGAGCGATAGAAGTACCTAGAAGATACTCACCCTCATATATAGCATTTGCTCTAAACATAGGGAATACATAATCTTTAACAAATTCTTCTCTTAAATCTTCAATAAAAATATTTTCTGGTTTTATACCAAGTTCGATTGCTTTTTTTCTTGCTGGTTCTAAATCTTCATCTTGTCCGATATCTGCTGTAAAAGTTACTACTTCACAGTCAAATTCATCTTGTAGCCATTTTAAAATAATACTCGTATCTAAGCCACCTGAGTAAGCTAGTACAACTTTTTTTACATCTCTTTTCATTTATTGTCTCCTTTTTACTGAGCAAAGCCCAGCAAAAATTCCTCTCACTAAAGCACGAAGTAAACTTCTATAAAGTGCTTTATGTATAGAGAAATTATATGATTTAATTTAATTGTAGAGATTTTATCTAAAGTAACTAAAATATTTGCTTATTTGGGTAAAAAAAGTTTTTACCGCAAAAAGTGTTCCATAAAAAGAGTATTTTAAAAAACTTTTGTTAGAATACACAAAAGGAAATATTTTGAGAATAGATAAATTTTTAAATTCAGTCAATATCACTAAGCGTAGAGCAGTTTCAGAAGATATGTGTAGAAACGGTGTTGTGGAAATAAATGGAAAAGTTGTAAAAGCTGCAAAAGATGTTAAAGTTGGTGATAAAATCACCATTAATTATCTTCAAAAAAGTGTAAGTTACGAAGTTTTACAAATTCCAACAACAAAAACAATTCCAAAATCAAAACATAGTGAGTATGTCAATGAACTACAATGAATCAAAAAAAATATTTGAAGAACTTTTTAATCATGACCTGAGTGATGCTCAGATGAGGGACTTTTTGGTTAATATGCCCTTAGATGAAACTACTTCTGTGGAGTTTATTGCAGCAGCGGCAAGTGTCATGAGAGCCAATGCAATACCTTTACATGTAGAAGATGAATTAAGACCTAAATTACTTGATATTGTGGGAACTGGTGGAGATAAGATAGGAAGTTTTAATATCTCTTCAACTGTTGCTCTTCTTTGTGCAAGTGCAGGCTGTTTTGTTGCAAAACATGGAAGTCGTTCAGTTACAAGTAAATCTGGAAGTGCAGATATGTTTGAAAAACTTGGTGTAAGATTAGATTTGAGTATTGAAAATAGTTCAAAACTGCTTGAAGAGACAGGTTTTACTTTTATGTTTGCACAAAATCATCATCCTGCCATGAAGTTTATCATGCCAGTTAGAAAGTCTATACCTGAAAAGACTATTTTTAACATACTTGGGCCTTTAACAAACCCTGCTCATGTTAGTAAAACAATGCTTGGAGTTTTTGACAGAGTTTTTGTTCCAAAGATGGCAGAGGCTTTGAAAATAAATGATACAAAATCAGCTTTAGTCGTGAGTTCTAGAGAGCATATGGATGAGATTAGTATAAGTGATATAACTTATGGGGCAAGACTTTTAGATAACAGTGTAAAAGAGTTTGAAATTGACCCTCAAAGTTACGGTATTAAAAGAGCACCACTTGAAGCCATAGTAGGTGGTAGTGCTGATTTTAATGCGTCTTTAGTTCATGATATATTTTCAAATCAAGCAACTGATGCACAAAGAGATATAGTGCTTATCAATAGTGCGGCTTCTTTTGTAGCTGATGGCAAAGCAAGAGATTTTCAAGATGGATTAGAAATTGCACGAGAGACAATTGAGAGTAAAAAAGCGATAGAAAAATTGAAACATATTATTAAGGTATCAAATAGTTTATGAAAATTTGTAGTATAGAAGAATTAAGTGGTTTTGTAAAAGAGATTATAGATGAGATTGGTAGTGGTGGAATTATTCTTTTAAAGGGTGATTTAGCTTCTGGAAAAACTACATTTGTAAAGAAGTTTGTAGAAAAGTTGGGTCTACATGTAGATGTCTCTTCTCCTACATTTTCCATTATGAATGAGTATGAAAATATAGTTTGTCACTATGACATATATCAAAATGGTGTTGAAGGATTTTTACAGAGTGGTTTACTTGAAAAACTAGATGAGCCGAAGTATCATTTGATAGAGTGGGCTGATGATAGACTTGAAGATATTTTAAAGAAAATGGGATTTGATTATATGAAGATTGAGATTCAAACAATAGACAATAAAAGAGGTTACATATGCACACGCTCAAAATAGAAAAGCTAGCAAAAACAATAAAAAAGACGACAATTATTACTGAAATATCTTTACATGTAAAGAGTGGAGAGATAGTTGGCTTACTTGGCCCAAATGGAGCTGGAAAAACAACAACATTTTATATGATATGTGGATTGATTCAGTCCACATATGGTGATGTATATCTTGATAATCTAAAGCTAACAGATATGCCTTTGCATAAACGTTCAAAACTTGGTATTGGGTATCTTCCACAAGAATCTAGTATATTTAAAGAGCTTAGTGTTGAAGAGAACCTTATGCTGGCTACTGAGATTATATATGATAAACAAGAAGACAGAGAAAAAAGAGTAGAAGAGCTTTTAGATATGCTTAACATTGAGCCAATTCGTCAAAGAAAAGGTTTAAGTTTGAGTGGTGGTGAAAGACGTAGATGTGAAATAGCCCGTTCACTTGCAATTCAACCAAAGTTTTTACTTCTTGATGAGCCTTTTGCCGGTGTTGATCCTATCGCTGTTGCTGATATACAAAATATTGTAAGAGATTTGGTTAAAATTGATATTGGTGTTTTGATAACAGATCATAATGTAAGAGAAACACTAGACATTTGTGATAGAGCTTATGTAATCAAAGATGGTGCACTTTTAGCGAGTGGAACTAGTGAAGAAGTTGGCAAAGATAAACTTGTAAGAAAGTTTTATCTTGGAGAGGAGTTTAAACTGTAACTGACCTTATCCGCCATCTATACTTTTAGATGGCTTATATTTGCCCTTAGTATGAGGCAGATTCTTGAAAACCTAGCCTTAGCTAAGTTGAAAGATTCTAACGAAGCAATAAGGGCAAATATAAGCCACCCTTTGGGTAAAAACAGA
>DQTM01000058.1 GCA_015662785.1 Sulfurospirillum arcachonense
TAAACCTTTTAACTGCCATATTGGCTTCTGCTGTAATTGGACAGTTTGAAGAGGTATTGACTGCGTATGTAGCACTTGCTGTCTTAATGCCTATTGTTGCTTCTATGGGTGGCAATGCTGGAACACAATCACTTACTATTATGGTTCGTCAACTCGCACTTGGAGAGATAGACAAAGAGAATGCCAAAGAAGCAATACGAAAAGAGATGATACTCTCTATGGTCAATGGGTTGTTTTTTGCTATAGCAATTGGATTTATAGCTTTAGCTTGGTATGGTGATGGTAGGATAGGTTTTGTTATAGCTATTTCAATGTTTATAAATCTTCTCTGTGCAGGTTTTATTGGGTCTATGGTTCCGTTAGTACTGAAGAGAATGGGAATTGATCCTGCTATTGGCAGCACAGTGGTTTTGACAACTTCAACTGACGTTATTGGATTTCTTAGCTTTTTAGGATTGGCTAGTTGGGTGCTTATCTGACCTTACTCGCCATCTATACTTTTAGATGGTGCGTAAGGTCAAATATATAATGAAAAATAGTAAAATTGAGTTTTTAAGACTTGAAGATTGTACAGATTCTGCCTATGTAAAACCAAAAAGTATGTTTTATATGCAAAATGGTGTTGAAAAGCGTTGGGATGTAATTGATGCTCACGACAGTGTTGCTATACTTCTTTTCCACAAAGAGTTAGATTCGTTTGTTTTTGTAAAACAATTTAGACCGTCAATCTATCTTAAAAATAAAGATGGATATACTCATGAACTTTGTGCTGGCTTGGTAGATAAAAACAAAAGTCTTCAAAAGATAGCTCATGAAGAGATTTTAGAAGAGACTGGTTATGATGTTCCTTTAGAAAAAGTAGAAAAAATCACCTCTTTTTATACAGCTGTAGGTTTTGCTGGTGGTTGTCAAACTCTGTATTTCACTACTATTGATGACAGCATGAAAGTGAGCGATGGTGGTGGCATAGATAATGAGTTTATTGAAGTTATCTATATAAAAAAAGATGATGTGATGGAGTTTATGTTTGATGAAAAGATAGCGAAAACATCAGGTTTGATGTTCGCGCTTATGTGGTATTTTAAAATATATACATGTAAAGATTAGTCGATAAACCTTCTATTTAAATCTGAGTAAGTCTCTATTCGTCTATCTCGTAAAAACGGCCAGATTCTTCGGACTTCTTCACTTTTTACCAAATCCAATTCGATGACTATAATTTCTTCTTTATCACCGCTCGCTTGAGTTATAAACTCTCCTTGTGCACCAACTACAAAAGAGTTTCCCCAAAACCTTATGCCATCTATTGCTTTTTTGTTGTCTAACTCTTTTCCAACTCTGTTTATTGCAATTAGAGGAACTCCATTGGCTATTGCATGTCCACGTTGAATAGTTATCCATGCATCTAATTGGCGGTTTTTTTCTTCTTCATTATCTTCATCAAACCAACCTATAGCAGTAGGGTATATAAGAATCTCTGCACCTTTAAGTGTCATAAGTCTTGCAGCCTCAGGATACCACTGATCCCAACAGATGAGAACACCAAGTTTTCCCACACTCGTTGAGATAGGCTCATAACCCAAATCTCCTTCGGTAAAGTAAAACTTTTCGTAAAATCCAGGGTCATCTGGTATGTGCATTTTTCTATATCGTCCGGCAATAGTACCATCTTTTTCAAAAACTACGGCAGTATTGTGGTAAATCCCAGCAGTTCGTTTTTCAAAAAGTGAAGTTACCAATACAACGCTGTTTTCTTTCGCAACATTTGCCCAAAACTCTACATCTTTATCATAATTATTTGCTTTGTCAAAATTATTTGTGTCTTCATTGATACAAAAATATCTGTCTTGGTGCAACTCTTGAAGTAGAATTAGTTCTGCCTTGTTTGATTTTGCTTCTTTTATCAAATTTAGAGTTTTTTCAATCGTCTCTTCTTTTGAATTGACAAAAGAGTGTTGTATGAGAGCAATTTTTACTTTTTTAGATTTTGACATTTTTCAAAATTTCTGTTAAGTTTTTTTCTAATTCCATATTTGTTGCACTACCTTCTATCGCTTTTTTTGATAGTTCTTCATATTCACTTTTTGATATAGTTATCTCATTTGGGTTTGCTTTTTTAAAAAACATTATTTTCCTTTGTCTGCTTTTTTATATTTATTGTTATAGCTGTGTAAGTTGATACACAAAATGGGACTACATAGGTAAGTCCTACTTTAAAGTAGTTTATATGTTCAAACATCATATTAAATATGTAATCACCTTGGTTTATGATATTTAGTATGGTTCCTACAACAATAGCTATTTTTGTTGATTGCTTGATGATATGTTTATCACATATTGTTATCATTACAATGTCTATATAGGACAATAACCTATGGATGCTGTAGCTAAAAGCATAAGAGCAACAATAATGTACAGATTAAAACCAACGCCAGACAGATAAACAAGTATTATTGCAAAAATAACTCTTGCTAGCCTATCATATAAATATAAATTATTCAAAGTCTTCTCCTTAAATATCAATTATAGCAAAATTAATGTGTATTTAATGTATATTGAATTATAATTTCAATAATTATTATCAAAAAGAAAATTGGAGGTTGTTGATGTTTACATTGGCAGATTTGAAAGAGAATGAAAAAGCAACAGTTCTTAAAGTAAGAGCAGAAGCAGAACTAAAACAGAGATTAGCATCTTTGGGTTTGAGAAAAAATAGTACAATTAAAATAAAAGCATTAAGTTTAACTAAAAGCACAATAGAAGTTGAAATAGGTACTAGTATGATTGCATTGAGATTTGATGAAGCAAAAGAGATAGAGGTGCAAACAGTATGAAAAATCTGAAAATTGCACTAGTAGGACAACCAAATGTTGGAAAGAGCATGCTTATAAATGCTATTTCTAATTCAAGGTTAAGAGTTGGTAACTTTTCAGGAGTAACAGTTGAAAAAGCAGAGGTAAGCTTTGATTTTCACAACCATTCTATACGGATTATTGACCTACCAGGGACTTACTCGTTAAATGACTATACTCAAGATGAAAAAGTAACAAAAGACTTTTTAGAAAATGAAGAGTATGATATGATAATCAATGTCGTAGATGCTACAAGCTTAGAGAGAAATCTATTTTTAACAACACAGCTATTAGGACTCAATAAAAAGATGATAGTAGCCCTAAACATGATGGATGAAGCTAAAAAAGAGGGAATTTGCATAGATGAAGAACAGCTTAGTTCAATTTTAGGAACTCCTTGTGTAAAAGTCTCTGCTGTTACAAAAAAAGGCATAGGTAAATTAGTAAATAGAACAGTAGATATGAGTAGTTTTGAACAAGAAAGCTCAAAGCTGGTTTTTAGTGATACAGTTGAAGAAGAGATAGAAAATATAGTAAATTTTTTAGTTGAAAAAAAATATAAAAAAGATGTAAGTTATAGAGATTTGGCAATCAAACTTCTTGAAGAAGAACCAAGAACTTATAAAAAGATGCACGATGAGCCTATTTGGATAGAGCTTTTACCTATTATAAGAGAAGCACTGAATCACTTATATATTCACTACGATACAAAAGATATAGAAGAGATATTTTCAGAAGAGAAAGCAGCATTTGCAAAAGGTGCTGTTATGGAGACTGTTGAGTTTAAAAAAGATATAAAAAAGAGTATTACAGAGAAAATTGACTCAGTATTACTTCATAAATTTTTTGGTATTCCTATCTTTCTGTTTTTTATGTGGGGGTTGTTTCAACTTACTTTTGAAGTGGGATCTATTCCTATGGATTGGATTGATGCATTTTTTACTTCACTTGGAGATTATGCGAAAACTATCTTTGGTGATGGAGAGTTAGGCTCTCTCGTAGCTGATGGGGCTATTGCTGGAGTTGGTGCAGTAGTGCTTTTCTTGCCAAACATTATGATACTCTTTTTTGGAATTGCACTTTTAGAGACTACAGGTTATATGTCAAGAGTTGCATTTTTACTTGATGGATTCTTTCATAAATTTGGACTTCATGGTAAGAGTTTTATACCCTTAGTAACTGGTTTTGGTTGCTCAGTGCCAGCATATATGAGTGCAAGAACTCTTAAAAATGACAAAGATAGGTTGATTACACTTTTTATTATTGGTTTTATGAGTTGTGGGGCTAAGTTACCTGTTTATGTCCTTTTTGCAGGGGCATTTTTTGGAGCACAGAGTGCTGGTAATGTTCTATTTATTATTTATATCGTAGGAGCTATGTTTGGTTTGATTGCTGCAAAAGTACTTAAAGTATTGGTTTTTAAGGGCAAAGATGAGCCATTTGTAATGGAAATGCCAAAGTATCGTATGCCTTCACTTAAACTTTTATGGCATACGGTTACGACAAAATCAATAATGTATCTTAAAAAAGCTGGAACATTTATCTTGGCTGCAAGTATATTTATCTGGTTTGCTAGTAACTATCCAAAGTATCCTTTAATCGAAGCTGAGTTTGAAACAAAGATAGAGATGGTACAAAGTGCAGATAAAAAATCAGAACTTTCAAATGAATTAACACATAAACTTTTAGAGAAGAGTTATCTGGGAATTATAGGAAAATCAACTGAGCCATTTTTTGCTCCTCTTGGATTTGATTGGAGATTAACTGTTGCACTTGAAACTGGTTTAGCAGCAAAAGAGATAGTTGTTTCTACTTTAGGTGTTCTTTATTCACTTGGAGAAGATGTAACAGAAGAGAGTGGTGGTCTGATTGATGCGATTAAGAAAAACATTCCTTTTCCAGCAGCTGTATCATTTATACTGTTTATTATGATTTATCTGCCTTGTTTTGCGGCTTCTATAGTGTTTGCAAAAGAGTCAGGTAGTTATAAGTATCTAGGGTACTTGTTTGTGTTTACAACAGGAGTTGCATGGATGATTTCGTTTATAGGTTATAATATAACTAAGCTAATAATGTAAGAGCTAAGGGGAATCCCTTAGTTCTTATTCTCTTCATCATTGATGATAGAATCATCGTATGGGTCAAGATGTACGTTTATGACCCACTCTTCTTTTTCATTTAACAAAGCTATGTTATCTTCTATCTTATCACCTAAAGAGTGAGCTTTTAGAAGAGATATACCGTCATTAAAAACTAAGTGAACATCAACAAAATTTGTGTTTGCAGATTTTCTTGTTTTTAAGTAGTGGTAATTACTTATTTTTTCTTCACTCTCTATGATAGTTTTAATTTCATTAACTATTTTCTCATCTAAAGCAGCATCGAGAAGTACATAAACTCCCTCTTTAATGATTTCATATGCAGAGTAGATAATATAAATTGAGATGATAACACCCATGAGCGCATCTATAAGATGTAAGCCAGTAGAGTAAATAAGTACCAATGAAATCAAAATAGCACCATTGCTAAGAACGTCAGTTTTGTAGTGCAAGGCATCTGATTTTATAACCATACTGTTTGTTTTTTTGGCAACATAGTTTAAAAACATAACAAGTGCTATAGTTATTACAAGTGAGATTACCATAACAAGTATAGATGAGCCAAGTAGTGTTGTCTCTCCACCAACGTAAGCTTTTTTGATAGCGTGATAGAGTATAAAAAGACCACTCATAGTAATGATGGTACCTTCTATGACTGCTGCAAGTGCCTCAATTTTACCTTTTCCATAGTTAAATGTTTTATCAGCTGGTTGTTCTGATTTGTTGATAGCAAAATAGTTAAATGCAGATATGATGAGGTCAAGAACTGAGTCTATTGCTGAAGCTAAAACAGCAACTGATCCACTTAGTATTCCTATGGTTAGTTTTATGATTATGAGTACGGTAGCCGTTATACTTGATACAATGGTCGCTTTTTTTTGTAGTGTCATTATGTGCCTATTATATGTTTTTGTAGTAGTATACTAAAATAAAATGAAGAAGAGGATAAAACGTGAGGAGGTTGCTTGCTGTTGTTACGTTTTATCCTCTTGTATAATGTTGGTTACAAAGATATTTTAGTCCTATTTCCCTAAAAGCAAGATTATTGTTACAAATTAAAACATATTTTATATAATATGTTTACATTTGTAACATCTGTGAAATGCAAGAGCAGTGTAATGAACCGTGTTCTCTTATAAATATTGAAGCATCAATTTCTATGATTTCTCTATTTTTTATCTCTTTTTTCAAAATCTTGATTACTTTTTTATCATTTTTATCGTTATATGTTGGTACTATCAAAGCTCCGTTTATAAATACAAAATTCAGATATGTTGCAGGTAGTCTATGTTTTTTAAATGTTTTAGAACCTGGAAGGGGAAGAGGAATTAGTCTGAAATTTGTTTTTTCTAACTCTTTTTCCATTTTGTTTAACTCTTTAAAATGAATATCATGTTTATCATAACACTTAACATAAGCTATAGTCTCTTTATCTATAAAACGGGCAAGAGTATCTATGTGCGCATCTGTATCATCACCCATCAGAGCCCCATTTTTTAGTACTATAAGCTCTGTAAGACCAAAAAGTTTTTTTATCTTTTTTTCTATATCTTCTTCTTTACATGTAGAGTTTCTATTTTCATTAAAAAGACATTTAGCGGTACTTAACATAACTCCATTGCCATTGTTGTCTATACTTCCACCTTCTAAAACAAAGTCTACATGTAAAAGGTTTTTTTTAAAGAAAGTTTTATTAAAATCATTATCCATAGTGGCTTCAAATTTACTCCCCCAGGCATTAAAATTGAAGTTATAGGATTTTAATTCTCCATCTATAAAAACGTCAATTGCCCCAAAATCTCTTATCCAAGTATCGTCTGTTTTTATTTCATGTATTTCTATGTTTTCAAAAGAATCAAAATATTTGTTTAAAATTTTTTTATTGTTACAAATTACTACGCATGTTTGAAATCTAGTTATTGTTTTTATAAAATTAACATAACCTTTCTGAATTTCTTCAATTGAGTGTTGCCAATCTTTTTGTGTTGTTGGAAACACTACCATTATTGATTTTTGCTTTTCCCACTCTGCGGGAACTCTTATACCCATTTTTTTCCTTTACATGTAGAGAAATTATACTATAATAACGCATGTTTAAAATATGGAAAAAACACAGTATAAATCAAATCAATATTATTGCAATATTATTTGCTGGTATTTTTGCCGCTGCTTCTGCTTTTGTAATCATATTTAATGAGTATATAGAGTTTGAAAAAGATATAGTTGAAACAGAAGTAAATTATCTTAAAAATCAAAAAAGAAGAGCAGTTGAACAGACTTCAAGACTTTATAGACTTATAAACTATCGTTATTCTGAACTAAAAGATGAAGAACCAAATATACAAAATAACAATATTGCCAATGAGGTAGGCATAGTTCTAGATGACTCAAATACAGGTGGGTATATATTTATTTATGATAAAAATAAGAAAGTTATATATAAATCAAAGAAATTTAACGATGATGGTTTTGTTGTAAACAAATTATTTATTGCTTCAAATAAAGGTGGTAGTTTTTTAACATTTGTAGTACAAAAAGATGGTGAAACTATAGAAAATTTAGCTTTTATAAGAGAATTTAAGAAACTAGGTTGGGTTATAGGAAGTGGCATGAGTATAGGGGAGAAAGATATAGTTTTAGCTCAAAAAACTGAAAAACATCGCAATAAAATCACAGGTTTTATGCTAAAAATCATAACGTTAACCCTGTTTTTGTATCTTGCTAGTATATTGAAGTACAGATATATAACTGATAAGCTAAGTAAAGAGATAAAGTTTATAGTAAGTTCATTAAAAAAAGCTTCAAAAAGTTACACCTCAATCGATAGAAGTAAGATAAAATTTCAAGAATTTAGAGAGATAACTTCACAAGCAAATTATATGCTTTTAAAATTAAAAGAAAAAAAGAGTGCATTAGAAGATATGAATTTAAATCTTGAGAGTTTAGTTCAAGAAAAGACAAAAGAGCTTCAAGAATCTGTGGCTTATGCAAGTGAGCTTTTGGTATATCAAGATAAGTTTTTAAAAAATGCAGTTCATGAGATAAACACACCTCTTTCAATAATACTTATGAATATAGATTTATATAATTTAAAGTTTGAAAGAAATCCATATCTTATAAAGATAGAGACTGCTGTAAAAGTTTTAGAAAATATTTACGGAGATTTGAGTTTTATAGTAAAAAAAGAGAAAGAAGATAGACGAGTAGATATGATTAACTTTACAGATTTTGTAAATGATAGGGTTGAATACTTTTTTGATGTAGCAGTTGGTAACAGGTTGAAAATAAAAAGTGAAGTTGATAATGAAATATTTGTACTTTTTAACGAGTTTGAACTTCAACGTTTATGTGATAACAATATATCAAATGCTATAAAATATAGTTATATAAATCAAGACGTACATGTAAGACTTTATAGTGATAAAGGTTGTACTGTTTTTGAAGTACAAAATAGTGGTGAAAAAATAATAGACAAGAATAATATATTTAGTAGATATTACCGTGAAGACAATGCAAGAGGAGGCTTTGGTTTGGGCTTAAATATAGTAAAAGAGATATGTGATAACAGTGGTGTTCATGTTGAAGTAAAATCAGATGGCAATAAAACAGTTTTTAGATATTTTTTCGAGTGCAGTAGGATGGTGACTTCTTGAAAATCTTATTATTGGAAGATGAGTTTATGCTGAGAACCTCTATAGAAGAGTATTTGGAAGCTTCAAGCCATCAAGTTATAGGATTTAATAATGGTTTAGAAGTTTTAGAAATTTTGAAAAATGAAACATTTGATTTACTACTTTTAGACATAAATGTACCAAAATTGAATGGATTAGAACTTTTAAAAGAGCTCAATACTTTAGAGATAGTAATCCCAACTATTTTTATAAGTGCAAATTTAGATATAGAAGATATAAGTTGTGCTTTTGACTTGGGTGCTTGTGATTATTTGAAAAAACCATTTCATCTTAAGGAACTGGGCATTAGGATAGCAAGAGTTAAAAGAGAACAAGCCATAAAAAGTTCTTCGCATATGCTTTTAAGTAAAAAATATTACTTTTCAAAAGATGATAATTTACTTTTCTTTAACAATAGTTCACAAACCCTTACTAAAAAACAGTTACAAATCTTAACACTTCTTTGTGAGAACATTGGAGTCATAGTTGACTTTGAAAAGTTTAGAAGTTATGTTTGGAATAGCGAGCCAGTAGACAATGCAACGATACGAGCAGAGATAAGTCGTTTTAGAAAGTCCCTTAAAGAAGACTTTATTTCAAATATAAAAGGTGTAGGTTACAAGATAGATAAATATTTCTCATTATAAAAATCATAATATTGCTACAAATTTTCTCATAATAAAAAAAATATGTGTAGTTTTCGGACATTTGTACTCTATGCTACGTTAATGCTATGTAAGTGTATTAAAATCACATTGCTGTTGTTAATAAAATAAGGAGTCTAGGTGAATCAAGAGATTTATAAAAGAGTTAGAAATAATCCAAAATTTTCTGAGTTAGTCAAAAAAAGAAGTGGCTTGGCTTGGA
>DQTM01000261.1 GCA_015662785.1 Sulfurospirillum arcachonense
CACTTAGTGCAAATAACTTTAGAAATGGCATGATAGCTTATAAAAAAGCTAACTTTTCTGAGGCAAAAACTTTTTTCGAAGCAAGTATTTTAGATGATAAATCTATTACAGCTAGTTATATGCTTGGAAGAATGTATCTAAATGGAGATGGTGTTGAGGAAAATACAGAACAAGCTATCAAATTTTTACTGCATGCCTATGATTCTGGAAATATTCCTGCGGGATGCTATTTAAGCGAAGCATACATGAAAGAGGGTAGCAATTTGGCACTACTTGCTGTTGGTATCATAGAAGGTCTTAGAAAAAGAGTTCCTCACTGCAGGGTTGTTTTAAAGCAGTATCATGCATATAATTTTCCAATTGGATTTGATTTTGACAATACAACAAACTACTAAAAAAAGAAAGCCCGAGTGGTTACTAAAAAAAGTCTTTTTTGCGCAGCAAAAAGATGTTGAAATAGCATTAAAAGACATAGGTATACATACGGTCTGTCAAGAAGCGAAATGCCCAAATATGAGTGAATGTTTCTCTAAAAAACTCGCTACTTTTATGATACTTGGCTCTACATGTACTCGAGCTTGTAGTTACTGCAATGTAGATACTGGAATGCCAAGTGGCATTGATGAGAAAGAGCCACAAAAAGTTGCTGACGCGGTTGTATCTTTAGGGCTAAAACATGTTGTTATCACAAGCGTAACTAGAGATGACCTTAAAGATGGTGGCGCACAGCAATTTGTTAAATGCGTAAAAGCGATAAAAGATATGGATGAAAGTATAACTGTTGAGCTTTTGATTCCTGATTTACAATATGATGAAAAAGCTTTAAGTGATGTAGCAAACTGTGGTGCTGAAGTTGTGGGACATAACATGGAAACAGTTCCTCGTCTTTATAGTGTACGAAAAGGTGCAAACTATAAAAAATCACTTGGAGTTTTAAAATCACTAAAAAAAGCAAATCCAAAACTAAAAACTAAAAGTGCCTTTATGTTAGGACTTGGAGAGAATGAGGATGAGCTTAAAACATCTTTGCAGGACTTACTTGATGTAGAGTGTACTTTGCTTACTATGGGGCAGTATTTGGCTCCTAGTAAAGCTCATGCTGAAGTGGTAGAGTATATAAACCCTAAAAAGTTTGAAGAGTATGGAGAGTTGGCTTTGGAGATGGGATTTGAGTTTGTAAAAAGTTCACCTTATACAAGAAGTTCGTATATGGCACATGAATATTTTGATGAGAAATAATGGATTATGATGTAATAGTAATTGGAGCAGGTCCTGCTGGAAAAAATGTTGCTTTGAATTTAGAAAAAAGTGGCTTACATGTAGCAATCATAGAAAAAGATAGAGTTGGAGGAACTTGCCTAAACGAAGGATGTATCCCTGCAAAACTATACCTTGAAAGTTCTAGCTATGTTGCAAAACTAAAACACTTTAGTAACTATGGCGTACATGTAGACAATCTATCTTTTGATTTAGAAGAGTTAAAAACAAAAAAAGATGAGCTTTTAACTCTTCTAAGAGATGGGGCAATAGGAAAACTAGATAAGTCAAAGGTTGAATTTTTCCAAGGTGAAGCAACTTTTGTAGATAAAAACTCTGTGAAAGTAGAAGATAAAATTTTAAGTGCAGATAAAATTATAATAGCTTCAGGCTCAACTCATAGACCTCATCCTCTTTTAGAGATTGATGGCAAACAAATAATCTCAAGCAAAGAAGTTTTTGAACTTAAAAATTTACCAAAATCAGTTTTAGTAGTTGGTGGTGGTGCCATAGGATGTGAATTTGCTACCTTTTTTAACTCACTTGGAGCTGAAGTGCATATAGCAGAATTTACATCTCAAATAGTTCCTGCTGAAGATAGTGATGTAGCTAAAGCTCTTCAAAGAGAACTACAAAAAAAAGGTATCAAGATAACGGTAGATGCAAATGTAACTTCATTTGAGAAAAAACAAAACTCTATTGAAATAACTATGCAAACTAAAAATAAAGAACTAATAGCAGACTATGGATTAGTATTGGTTTCCATAGGAAGAGCACCAAATACAGCCAATCTAAAACTTGAAAATGCCGACATACAAAGCGAAAGAGGCTTCGTAACAGTTAGCGAACAGCTCCAAACGAGCACAAGCAACATATATGCTTTAGGTGATGTTATACCTACTCCTGCTCTTGCCCATGCCGCTTATAATGAAGCTGATATACTAGCATCGAACATCATAAATAACTCTACATGTAAACCCTCGAAAATAATTCCATTTGTGACATTTTGCCAACCTCAGGTTGCGAGTATAGGTAAAAATGAAAAAACACTAAAAGCAGAGGGAACAGAGTATAAAGTAGTGAAGCATTTTTTCAAGTCAAGTGCAAAAGCTAAGATAAAAGGAGATGACGGTGGTTTCATCAAACTTCTTTGCGAAAAAGAGACTGGCATTATCTTGGGTGGTGCTATGATTGGACATGATACTACTGAGCTTATTCATGAATTACTTATAGCAATTGAGAAAAAAACATCTTTAGAAGAAATTTCAAAGATGGTTTTTGCTCATCCTACTCTTTCAGAATCTCTTTGGGAAATGACTCGCTAGAACTTCTCCCCCAAATACAGATAAAAGGCACTCTCAGAGTTATCAGAGTGCCCATATGCTAGGTAAAATGGTCCAAAAACAGTATCTGCTGCCAAGTAGACTGTTCCCGATTTATGCATCTTTGAAAAGTTAATATGTTCTTCATAATCCCATGTATTTCCTATCTCTGCGCTAAAGCCTGCATAAAGAGGTGCATTCAAGGTTCCAAAAAACCACCATCACGTATTTGGTATCTATACTTCATAACACCTAGAAACATATTATCATCATTTAAAGCGTATGGAGCAAAACCAGAAAGATTGAAAAGTCCTCCTAAGGTAAAACCTTCTATAAGAGAAGATTGTCCATCTTTATTATATGTTTCTCCATATTTGAGATATGTTGTTATATTGTGATTCCCAAAAGTAATGGGTTTCTCTATATTAAAATATACCTGTTCAAAATCATAATCACTACCTAATCCTTCTACCTCTTTGATCCACTTAGCTTTAGCTGCAAATCCTGTATTTGGAAAGTTAAGATTATCCAAACTATCTATTCTAATCGTGCTATAGATTTGCCTAGCATCATAATTTTCTTTAGCTCCTACGAGTTCAACCTCTACAGTATCATCATGAGCAGCTACTCCAAACTCCAATTCAAAATCATCAAATATATAAGTTCCGAAACCTGTTTTTCCTCCATACCTCTGCATATCAACATCAAAATTACCTGGTAGAGGAATACCTGCTGCTTTAGCTGGAATATATTCTTTTCTATCATTGTAAATAAATGCTGATTTGAAATAAAATTTTTGACTTGATGTTAGTGGCTGAAAATACTCTGTATAGAATTTTTTATTTCTTCCTATCTCAATATCGTTTTTCCACTCTCCACCGTATGAGTTCAAACCAAACATGGTGTACCCTGCCTTTAAAGAGTAGGAAGAGTGTCCACTAAAGTCATCTTCGAAACCAAAAGAGAAGTTTATCTCTCCATGATTATTTCAACTTGGTGTTGTAGTAAGTTCTAAGGTATTTTTATCATCTTTTTTCACTATTTTATAGTCAATTTCATCAAAAAGTCCAAGATTATATATATCTAATATATCTTTTCTCAACTGTTCATCATCAAGCTTTTGACCATTTTTTATTGCAAGTCTAGATGTTATCATCTCATTGTTTACATATGTTGGATTTTTTATCACAATTTTATCTATAATTATATCTCTATTTTTCAGATGCAACTTTTTATTATCTAAATACGCTATATAATCTTCTTTATTTAAAGATAAATATTTCAATTTTTCATTATACACTTTTTGCGTAATATCAACACCTGCTTGGATAATAGCACTATATTTATCTACATCTAACCCATTAAAACCTTTTAAATTTGGAGTTATTAGTATATCTTTCTCGTTTAAAGTTGCTATAGATTCATTGGCATTTTTACGCATTAAAATATTCATCAGTTGTCCAACCACAGTTAGATATGAAGTAACATCTATATCATTATCGAAATTCTCACTAACATCAACTGCTATAATAATATCAGCACCCATCTTCTTGGCTACACCTATAGGGATATTGTCACTCACTCCACCATCGACTAAGTATATACTATCTATATTAATAGGCTGAAACCCGCCAGGAATCGCCGTTGAAGCGTAGATAGCTTTGGCTAAAGAACCTGAACCAAGAACTATGCTATCTCCATTTTTTATATTAGTTGCAACTGCACGGAAAGGAACAAATAGATTATCAAAATCTTTGATTTTAGCTACATTTTGAGTCTCTTCTTGATATTTTTGAAGCATTGGTTGTCTGTTAAATACTCCAGTAGGAAGAACAACTTCATCATTTGCATTAACACCAAGTCCAATCCTGCCTTGATAGTGATACTCCCTCTCCTTTTTTCTCATAGTAATATCTTCTCTTACAAAGTCTGTTCTTATATACTGTTTCTAATCAGTATTTACTAACATATCTTCAATCTGTTCAGGAGTTTTCCAGCAGCGTACAGTCCACCAACAAAGGCTCCTATACTTGTTCCAACAATTAAATCAATAGGGATTTTTTTTAGCTTCCAAAACTTTAAGTACACCAACATGAGCACCACCGCCACTAAGAACTAGGGCTATCTTGGGTCGTTGTTCTGCATATAAAAAATTTAATAGTATAAAAAGGGTTAAAAGGATTCTCACAATTACTCCTAGAAGTCAAATTATGAGATTATAATATAGCACCGCTTAAGCGATGCTATATGGAGTTTGCTTAAAGTGCAGCTTTAGCTTGTTTTACAACTAGTGCAAAAGCTTCTGGGTCGTTCATAGCCATATCTGCAAGGATTTTTCTATCCAATTCGATGTTAGCTTTGTTTAGAGCATTTATAAAGCGAGAATAACTTATATCGTTTAATCTACAAGCAGCATTGATTCTAGTGATCCAAAGTCTTCTGAAATCTCTTTTCTTGTTTCTTCTATCTCTGTATGCATATACTAGACTTCTTTCAATCTGCTCTTTCGCTTTTCTAAAGTGCTTTCTTCTACCACTATAAAAACCTTTTGCTAATTTTAATATTTTCTTATGGCGTCTTCTTCTAACAACACCTGTTTTAACTCTCATTGTGTCTCCTTGACCTTATTGGTGTCACATATTACGTGAACTTGCCCTACTGGAATGCAGGGGAACAATTAAATTAGTGTTTTAACACTAAAAACAACTAAAATTTACGCTTTTCCAAGCATACGTTTTACTCTTTTAACATCACAGCTAGCGATTGTTTTATCTTCTTTAAGACCACGCATCTTCTTTGGTGATTTTTTGGTAAGAATGTGACTTCTAAACGCTGCACCACGTTTTATGCTGTTCTTTTTAACTTTAAAACGCTTTGCTGCACCACGTACCGTTTTCATTTTTGGCATATTGACTCCTTATTAAAATTATTTCGATTTAGATTTGATTGGAGAGTATACTCCCTCTGTTAAATCTAAGAAACTTGCGATTATATCTTAAAGTTTCTTAAGAGGGAGTAAAAATATTTATTTTTGCTTTGGAAGAGCTAGCATGTTTACATATCTGCCTTCAAATTTTGGAGGCTTGTCACGAACGGCAAGGTCTTCAACCATAGGCCATACTCTTTCAAGTACAGCTTTACCAGCATCAGGATTTGCCATTTCACGACCACGTAAAAATACTCTAAATTTTACATGCTTTCCAGCTTCAAGAAACTCTCTTGCATGTTTTATTTTATAGCTAATATCATTATCAGCAATCTTCACAGAGAGTTTAATCTCTTTGACTTCGATTACTTTTTGTTTCTTCTTAGCTTCTTTTTTCTTCTTCTCTTCTTGATACTTAAACTTACTATAGTCCATAATTTTACAAACTGGTGGTTTTGCATCAGGAGCTATCAAAACCAAATCAAGTCCTAGCTCTTCAGATTTGTCCAACGCCTCATCACGAGAGATAATACCATACTGCGTACCGTCATCACCTAAACATCTTACTTCTCTAGCCCTGATCTCGTCATTGAGAACTGCGTCTTTCCTTTTACTCAAAAGTGTACCTCACTAAGTTTTTCCTTTGTTATGGACATAAATTCGTCCTTTGTTAAATTATACTGTTTTCTTTCTCTTCTATCTCTTAAAGCAACTGTTTTTTTCTCAACTTCTTCATCACCTATTACCAAAATCATCGGAACACGCATTTTTTCGGCGTTTCTAATACGTTTGTTAAGTGACTCATTTTTTGAAGAAATCTCAAAATCTACCCCATTTGCTATCAATTCACGTCCCAATTCTTTAGCGTAATCTTGGTGAGATTCACTAATTGGGATAATTATGACTTGTGTTGGTGCTATAAAAAATGGAAATTCTCCAGCTACATGCTCTGTTAAAATTCCAATAAATCTTTCAAAAGAACCTAAAATTGCTCTATGAATCATAACAGGTTGTTGCTTTTCATTGTTTGCATCAGTATACTCTAATCCAAATCTCTCTGGAAGATTATAATCAACCTGAATAGTTCCACACTGCCACTTTCTTTTCAGAGCATCAAGGATTTTAATATCTATCTTTGGACCATAAAATGCTCCGCCACCCTCGTCTATCTCATAAGCTATGTTATTTTCATCAAGTGCATCTTTAAGTCCCTGAGTTGAAGTTTCCCAAAACTCATCACTACCGATAGACTTGCCCTCTGGCTTGGTTGAAACCATAAGCTCGTACTCAAAACCAAAAGTCTTCATGATGTCATCTACAAAACCAATAATTTCGATTATATTTTCTTTGATTTGTTCTGGCATACAATATATATGTGCATCATCTTGAGTAAACTCACGAACTCTAAAAAGCCCATGAAGTGCTCCACTCATCTCATGCCTATGAACAACACCATACTCAAAAAACTTTATAGGTAAATCCCTATAACTTCTTGGCTCACTTTGAAAAATCTTAATATGTCCAACACAGTTCATCGGCTTCATGCCATACTCAGTAATTTTAGGATTTGTTTCATCACCCTCGTCTATCTGAGTAAAATACATATTTTCGCCATAGTTATCATAATGTCCGCTTATTTTCCAAGCTTCACTTTTTAAAATTTCAGGGGCACGAACTGGCTCATAACCTCTGATTCTATGTGCAGTATAAAGAAGATGCTCTAGTCTACTTCTTAGCTTTGCTCCATTTGGAAGCCATAGGGGAAGCCCTGCTCCTATAGTCTCATCAAAAGTAAAGAGCTTCATCTCACGACCTATTTTTCTATGGTCTCTTTTTTTTGCTTCTATTATCATCTTGTTATAATCAGCTAAACTCTGTTTGTCGGCAAATGCTATTCCATAAATACGAGTAAGCATCTCACGATTCTCATCACCACCTAAATACGCTCCAGCAACTCTAGTTAAACTAAAAAATCTTAAATATCTTGTATTTGGTACGTGAGGTCCACGACATAGGTCTTCAAAATCGCCCTGTTTATATGTAGAAACTTCACCTTCAGGTATACGAAGAAGAACTTCTTGCTTCAAATCATCATCTTTAAACTGTTCTACTACTGCTTTTTTAGTAGTATTCGTTTTTACGATTGGAAGTTTTTTCTTAGCGATCTCTTTCATTCTTTTCTCAATTGTTTTGAGATCTGTATCGCTTATCTTTTCCTCAGTCCTAAAATCATAATAAAACCCATCTTCTATCACAGGTCCAACAAAAAACTTTGCATCTGGATATAACTCTTTAATAGCTTGTGCCATCATGTGTGCTGTCGAATGACGGATTACATGCAAGGCATCATCAGAGTTGTCAAATAAAACTTCTTGGAGATTGTCATCGGGAGAAGAAACGCTTTGTGTGTCAGTTAAAGTTACGCCATCTCTATAGGCTATAACATCGTTTTGCATATATTTCCTTTACTTAAACGAGCTCCCAAACTGCGGGAGTTCAAAATATGGTGCTCACTACTGGATTCGAACCAGTGACTTTTACCTTGTCGAGGTAACACTCTACCAACTGAGTTAAGCGAGCACTTATTTAAAGGAATTATAATACTTAAAATTGGCATAAAGTTTACTTAAAAGCACCTTTTATTAGAAGCACATTCATTTTAAAAACTAAGTTTTACGAAATGATAAAAGTAAAATTATAACAACACTGATATTTATCATCACATCAGCAAAATTAAATACTGCAAAACTAAACCACTTGTGCCAGTAAAAATAATCAACTACCCCACCATGAATAAATCTATCGTAAAGATTACTACATCCTGCTCCAAGTATCATCCCCGCAGGCAATGAATAGGCTCTAAAAATATCTTTATTGAAAACCAGATATAGAAAAACCCCTGAAAGAAGTGCAATTTGAATATACTTAAGATTACCCTCTAAAAAAGAGAGCATAGAGAATGCTACTCCTTTGTTGTAAGTCAATATCAATGAAAAATACTCACCATACCATCTAAAACCCTCTAAAAAAATTGTTTTTAGATTTTGGTCTATGACAAAAACACCTACAAATACTAAAACAAAAACTATTAGCGATTTAGCCATTAAGCCTACTTTGTAAAAGTGCTGTGACCTCCTCCATCATCTTAGTCAATATCGACTCATCTTTACCCTCTAGAAGTATACGAAGAAGATTCTCTGTTCCTGAATAACGTATAAGAACTCTTATGTTTTGTTTTTCGATTTTCTTCACTAACTCTTGGTAACCCTTTATCTCTTCAAGAGGCACTTTTTTGCCGACACTTAGGTTCTTTTGTAGTTGTGGATAAAGCTCAAATGGATTAAATAGTTTGCTAGCAGGCTCTTTTTTTGTTAGCAAATCAGCCATAACTGCAAGGGCAGCCACTAAAGCATCTCCCGTTTTTGCAAAGTCTGCGAGTATGATGTGACCACTCTGCTCTCCGCCAAAATTTAGACCCTCTTTTGCAAATGTCTCAAGAACATGCTTATCACCTACATCACAACGATAAAGTTCAATGCCATTCGCATTAAGAAAATCTTCCAAGGCTTGATTACTCATAACTGTTGCAACTGCACTATTTTTTTGTAGTTTTCCATTCTCTTTTAGATACAAACTCAATGCTCCAATGAGTTTATCACCATGAATTACATCTCCATTTTCATCTACAACCACTAGTCTATCAGCATCTCCATCAAATGCAAAACCTATGTCTGCTCTTAGCTTTCTTACCTGTTCGCCTAACTCTTCAGGGTGCAAAGCACCACAGTTTAGGTTTATATTGCTTCCATTTGGTTTGTCATTTAACAAAATAACATCTGCACCAAGTTCATTAAAGATAGTAGGTGCAACCTTATATGCCGCTCCATTTGCAGTGTCTAAAACAACCCTTACACCGTGAAGCGTCAAATTTTTTGGAAACGAGTTTTTAATATGTACTATATAACGACCAATAACATCGTCTATACGTTTAGAACGCCCTATTCTGAACTCTTCTTTTTGGTTCTCTTCAATAAGCTCGTCATTATAATAAATTTTCTCAATCTCTGCTTCTGCTTTTTCATTTAACTTGTCACCTTTTGCATCAAAAAATTTGACTCCGTTGTCATAATAAGGATTATGTGAAGCACTTATCATTATTCCAGCATCACATCTTAAATCTTCTGTTAAAAAAGCTATTGCAGGTGTTGGCATAGGACCAATTTGTCTTACGTCATAACCAACTGCGGTTAAACCAGATACTATGGCATTTTCTATCATATAGCCACTTCTTCTTGTATCTTTTCCTACTATAATTTTATTGTTTATTGAATTTTTGCGAAAGTAAATTCCTGCTGCCATTGCTAGACGCATTGCATTCATGGCATTTAGTTTTTTTCCAGCTCTTCCTCTAACACCATCAGTTCCAAAAAGTTTACTCATTATTTTTCCTACATGTAAAGATTTTAGAAATTATATCACAATTTAACTCATATTAGCCTCTACATGTAAGGAATTTGATAAATTATTGCTTAAAATAAGCTTTGTTTAATAAACTCTTCTGTATAATCAATGCCTAAATTTTAAACGAAAGGCTTAGCAAATGGCTAACCATGCATCAGCGGCAAAACGCGCAAGACAAACAATAGTAAGAGCAGAAAGAAATAGATTTTATAAGACAAGAATTAAAAATCTAACTAAAGCTGTTAGAGTTGCAGTAGAAGCAGGCGATAAAGAAGCAGCAGATGCTGCACTTAAAGATGTAAACAAAAGTTTTCACGTATATGCTGGAAAAGGTATATTAAAAAAGAATACTGCTGCACGTCGTATCAGTAGGCTTGCTAAACTAGTTAATACAGTAGCTGCGTAAATTACGCGGTTACCCTTTTTTTATGCCATACCTCTTTTTGAAAGACTCTTATGTTACAAGATAAACTACAACCATTTTTAAACAGATATGATGAAATAAGCAAGCTTCTTAGTGACTCAAATATCTCAACCGATATAAAAAGAATGACTGATTTATCTAAAGAGCAATCTAATATTGAGCCTGTAAAAGACAAAGCCATTGAGTATATTGAGACAATTGAAGGCATAGAAGAGAATAAAATGCTTTTAGATGACGATGAACTTGGTGAGCTTGCAAAAGAAGAACTCAAAGAGCTAGAACCTCTGAAGATTCAGCTTGAAGAGGACATCAAAGTTTTACTTCTTCCAAAAGATCCAAATGATGATAGAAATATATTTTTAGAGATTCGTGCTGGAACTGGCGGAGATGAAGCTGCTCTTTTTGTAGCAGATTTATTTAAAGCGTATGTTAGATATGCAGAAAACATGAACTGGAAAGTTGAAATAGTAAGCTCTAGTGAGGGTGTACTTGATGGCTACAAAGAGATGATTGCTATCATCAAAGGGCAAGGTGCTTACTCAAAACTCAAGTATGAGGGTGGAGTTCACCGTGTTCAACGTGTTCCAAAAACAGAATCTCAGGGAAGAGTTCACACCTCGGCTATAACAGTTGCTGTTATGCCTGAAGTTGATGATGTTGAAGTAAATATTGATCCAAAAGACTTGAAGATAGATGTTATGAGAGCTTCAGGAAATGGTGGACAATCAGTCAACACAACTGATAGTGCTGTAAGAGTTACACACTTACCAAGTGGACTTGTTGTAACTAACCAAGATGGGAAAAGCCAACATAAAAACAAAGATGCAGCGATGAAGATTCTAAAAGCTCGTCTTTTTGATATGCAAGAAAAAGAGAGAAACTCAAAACTTAGTGAAGAGAGAAAATCTCAAGTAGGTACGGGTGATAGAAGTGGAAGAATACGAACATATAACTATCCACAAAACAGAATCAGTGATCACAGAATAAACTTAACTCTATATAGACTAGATGCTATCATGGAAGGTGGATTACTTGACGAAATCATCGTCCCACTAATAGCAAATGCTCAATCAGAAGCCATGAGTTTAGCAGGGCTATAATCCTGCTTTCTCTTCTATCTTAGCTTTCTTAACTACATCATAATATAAAAGATGATGCTCTTTCATCATTTTATGCAACATATCTACATATTTTTCTCTAATCTCAGAATAGTTTATCATAGTATCAGCAGCCTCATATCCAGTTAAAAGCCTACCCTCTTCTCTTTTTTGTAATCTCACATCTCTAAAACTTTTATAAGCATAATGCCTATTTAGATTTAATATATAAGCATCAACAGATTTTTGCATAGTGTTAAAAATACGTATTTTATGAGTTTTACCCTCTTTACGTCCTGTAGGGATAAGCCCAACTTCTCCCCAAGTCCAATGACCAAAGATGTTATTTGCTTCTCTTACAAAACGACTTTTACCCCAACCACTCTCAATAGCCCCTTGAACAAGTGCCAAAGAAACAGGAACACTATCTACTCGCTTAAGATACATATCTCTATCGAACAAGTTTTTAACTCTATATCTCTTTGAAATACTTAAAAGTCTTTTCAAATCATCTGGATTTAAAGAACGAAATGCACTGCTGAGGGCTTGGTTAAAAAAGTTTTCTATAAAAACTCTCTCTTGCATAGTTTTTTCATTACTCTTGTCTATCAATGGTTTTAAAATATTGATAAACTCTCTTTTTTGTGATTTCCCACTCATCTCATAGTATGAAGTTGGGAAACCCATTCCAAAAAGAAATACGGCACTACATGTAAGTCCGGTTAATACTTTAAATATTGGTTTCAAAAACTTTTGTCACCTCTCCTTTAAAAAATAACCGCCCCCCAGCGATACGTAAACTCAACTCTTCTTTACTAGTCGGATAAATTTTTAATTTATCCCCAACTTTACCCTCTACATGTAAAGAGTAAAAACAAGCTGCCATGCCAGTTCCACAAGCACCTGTTTCATCTTCTACTCCACGCTCATAAGTTCTTACATGTAAAGCTTCTTCATCATTTAAAACAAAATTTACATTTGCATTGTACTTCTGTCTCATCTTTGAAGCTAACTCTTTGTTGTACTCATCAAGAGAACTAACTTCATTAACCAAATGAGGAACACCTGTGTCATAAAAACTCCACTCTCTTCCCATATCTGTAAACTTGTCAGCTAACTTTTTTACTTCTGTTAGTTCTGATTCTACTATATTATCTTCGACTACAGAGCTTATAAGACCTGCATCTGTTAAAAACTGCATCTCACGGTTAGCTAAACCATTAGCAAACGCATAGTGAGCACAAGCACGAGTTCCATTGCCACACATTGCTGCTTCACTTCCATCGCTGTTATAAAACAACCATTTAAAATCAGCCTCTCCATTTGGAACAAGGACTATAAGACCATCAGCACCAATACCCTCTTGTCTATGACATAACTCTTTTGCCAATTCGCTATAGTCTCTCTCAACAAATGTATGAAAAATAACAAAATCATTTCCACTTGCGTTATACTTTGATACCGTCATACTGCTCCCTTATGTAATCTACAAATTTTTCAACTTCATTTTGTAAATGTTTCAAATCTTTTGAATTGTCCACAACCCAATCAGCCCTATTCTTTTTCTCTTCAATATCTATCTGAGCACCAACTCTACGCTTTGCTTCTTCTAAAGTAAAACCCTCACGTTTAACTAATCTATCAAGCTGAATATCTTTTGGAGTATAAACAACCATACTCATCTTGCAATCATAATCCCCACTCTCAAAAAAAAGAGGAATATCCATGAGATACGGAAGCTCAAACTTCTCTTTAAGCTCAGCTTGTTTTGTTATCTCTGCTCTTACTTTTGGATGGATAAGAGCATTTAGCTTCTCTCTTTGTTCACTTGAAGCAAATATAATGTTCGCTAGTTTTTTTCTATTTATCTCGCTTCCATCAAAAATCTCATCACCAAAAATTTCTCTTAGTTCACTCTTGCTATCTTCAAGTTGCTCTTTTGCAATCACATCAGCATCAATCAGACTAAAACCATGCCTTTTTAGAAGAGAACAGACTGTACTCTTGCCAGTGGCAATGCCTCCGGTCATAACGTAAGCGTTATTAAATTTCATTAGTTCTTTTGATTTCCCAATAACTCTTTTCTCAAAGCAGTTGGAAGTGCAAAAGCAGCTAAATGCATCTCAGCATTGTAGTAACTTAAACCTTCTATTAAATCTGCACGCTGTAAGATTATATCGGCTGTTGGATGATACTTTTTAGTAGCGATTATAGCTCTTCTATCTTCTACTTTATAAGTCATAACAATACCAAATAGACTTCCAAAGTTTGTTAGTGGAGTTTTGATATCATCATTTATTTTGAGAACAACTAAACCATCTTTGCGTAAAACTCTGTTTATCTGTGCTACAAAAGTTGGCTCGCAGTATCTATCAGAGTTTACAATAACAACATCAAATGAGTCATCTTTAGCACTCTGGATACATGAAACCTCGTTACAAAGGTCTACATGTAAACCATTGTGTCTTGCAATTTCACCATTTAAATAATCATGACTTCCTAAAATAAATACATCTTTTGGTTCTTTATGAGTACAAAGTGCAACGTGTGTTAGCATCTCTGCGTTTATGATATCTTGTTTTAACATTCTTTACCTTATATTTTTAGTACGATTTTATCATAATTTTGTTAAAATAGATTAAAAATTATAAGGCATGAGATGAGCACAGTAAGCTATAAAGACGCAGGCGTTGATATAGACGCAGGAAACCAGTTTGTAGAAAATATAAAACCTATAGTAAAATCAACTTTTGATTCAAATGTCATAGGAGGAATTGGCTCATTTGCTGGTGCTTATGAGATGCCAACGGGGTATAAAAAACCTGTAATTCTTGGGGCAACTGATGGAGTTGGAACTAAACTAAAACTTGCAATCGATTCTGGAAAGTACGACACTGTAGGAATTGACTTAGTTGCTATGTGTGTAAATGATCTTATTTGTAACTTTGGAACTCCACTTTTCTTCTTAGACTACTATGCTACTGCAAAACTAGATATCGAAGCTTCAACTGCTGTTGTAAAAGGTATAGCTGATGGCTGTATCGAATCAGAGTGTTCTCTCATCGGTGGTGAGACTGCTGAAATGCCAGGAATGTATAGCGGTAAAGACTTTGATTTAGCTGGTTTTTCGGTGGGAATCGCTGAAAAAGATGAGATGAATAGACTTCTACATGTAAAGGCTGGAGATGTTCTTGTAGCACTCCCAAGCTCAGGTGTTCACTCAAATGGTTTCTCTCTTGTAAGAAAACTTTTCTTTGAAAAATTAGACTATAAATTTGACACAGAGTTTGATGGGAAACCACTAATCGATACTCTTTTAACTCCTACAAAACTTTATGTAAAAACATTTAAAAAACTAAAAAGCAAAATCAATGCTTTAGCACATATCACTGGTGGTGGAATTGTTGAGAACTTACCAAGAGTTTTACCTGAAGGTATGCAAGCCGTAGTCTACAAAAACAAAATCAAAACTCTTCCTGTATTTGACTTCATGAGCAAGCACGTTGAAGAGAGTGAAATGTACAGAACTTTCAACATGGGTGTTGGTATGGTTCTTGTTGTTAGTCCTGAGAACGTAGACGCTGTTTTAGCTGAGTCTGACGGTTACGTTATAGGTGAACTCAAAGAGGGTGAGAAAAAGGCAGTAATGCTTTAATGAGTTTTATCTATATGGCTTCGAAACTTTTTACATATGTGTTATTGTCTCCGATTATCTTTATAATCTTTTTTTTAATATCCTCTTTTTATGTTAAAAAGTTTCGTATGGTTTTTGTATCTATTGCTCTATGTTTTTATGCTCTTAGCATCTCGTATGTCTCAAACACTCTATTGCTACCTTTGGAAAAACCTTATAACAAAGTTTTAGTCAAAAACAATAGTGTAAATGCTGTTGTTGTATTGAGTGGTGGAAGCGTCGAAGGAAGTGCAAATATACCCATAGCAAGTGATGCTTATAAAAGAGCTATGTGGGGACTGATGATAGCAAAATCTCAAAACTTGCCTCTACTATTTTCAGGTGCTGGACTTGAGATATACACAGAAGCAGATGCTTTTTTAGATAGCATGAAAGAGATAAAAAACCTTTTACATGTAGACATGCCAATCTCCTCAACTCTAACACTAGGCTCTTTTTCTTTACACGTAGAGAACAGAAGTTTAGATACATACCAAAATGCACAATTTTCAAAAGAAGCTTTTGAAAACATAGGTGTAGATAGACCTGTTGTTTATCTTGTTACTTCTGCTTTTCATATGAAACGCTCAATTGCACTTTATGAGTATTTTGGATTTGAAGTTATACCAGCTGCTACAAATTTTAGATTAGATAACAGAGCTGAAGAAGTAGATGTGCTATCTTTTGTACCAGATTTTGGTGCATTAAATAATAGCTACACAGCCCTACACGAATATGCCGGACTATTAAGCCTTATTTTACGTGGGATTA
>DQTM01000052.1 GCA_015662785.1 Sulfurospirillum arcachonense
AAAGATTTTACTATTATGTTATTAAGCTATCACTTTCTTACTTATGAAATCAGGCAACCATAACGTGGTGAAACAGGACAAGAAGGGACTAGCTTTGGGTCAAATTTTTAAACTATTTAGAGTTCATCAATATATAAAAAACTTATTTATTTTCATGCCTTTACTATTTTCTTTTTCATTTTCTGATGTATCAAATAATATAAACACCTTTATCGCTTTTGCTTTATTTTCACTTCTTGCGAGTTCCATATATATTTTCAATGATTTGATGGATATAGAAGAGGATAAGGCACATCCAATAAAGAAAAATCGTCCATTAGCTAGTGGTAAAGTTACAAAACAAACAGCTCAATTACTTATCATTTTGATATCATTTTTTGTTCTAAGTACTGCACTATTTATAAATTTAAATCTTTTTGCTGTTTTATTTGTATACTTTATTTTAAATATTGCTTATTCATTAAAACTAAAACACATCTCTATCTTAGATATTTTCATCATTGCTACTGGTTTTGTACTTCGTCTTTTTGCTGGTAGTGCAGTTACAGGGATAGAACTTTCTATGTGGATAATTATAATGACATTTCTACTAGCTATATTTTTAGCTCTTGCAAAAAGAAGAGATGATGTACTTTTATCTTTAGCAGGTCAAGAGACTCGTAAAAATATAGATGGTTATAATTTAGAGTTTATAAATGCTTCCATTGTACTAATGGCTGGTGTTGTAATAGTATCTTATGTTCAGTACACAATATCTCCAGAGGTAATCGCTAGACTTGGAACTGAGTATCTATACCTTACTTCATTCTTTGTAATTCTTGGAGTACTTCGCTATATGCAAATAACTTTTGTAGAACAAAATAGTGGTAGTCCAACTAAAGTAGTTATACGAGATACCTTCTTAAAACTAACTATTATGTTTTGGTTATTAAGCTTTATTGGAATAGCTAAGTTTATATGATTATTTTAAGATATTCATTATTTGCTATAATTTCTACAATAGTGAACATGGGTTTTCAGTACATTAGTTTTTTAGCTTATGATGGCTTTTTATCACTATATTTAGCTATGTTTATTGGAACACTAGCTGGACTTGTGCTAAAATACATCTTAGATAAAAAGTACATCTTCTTTCATACTCCAAAAAGTAAAAAAGATGATGGTAAAAAATTTATGCTCTACTCACTTATGGGTATTTTTACAACTTTCATATTTTGGGGTTTTGAGATTGGATTTGATTACATCTATGATAATGAAAATGCAAAGTACATTGGTGGAGTTATAGGCTTGGCTATTGGATATATTGTAAAATATTTTCTTGATAAAAAATTTGTTTTTATAGATAAAGAGAAGGATTAGTTTTGAATTTAGTTTCTTGGGGAATGTACCCTATTGTTAAAAATCATCAAACTACTCTAAGGGATGAAGAAGAATTAAAAGAGTATATGCAAAATACTTCTGAATTTATACCTTTTGGAAATGGTCGTAGCTATGGCGATAGTGCCTTAAATGATGAAATCCTCTACACTAAAAAGTATAATAACTTTATATCTTTTGATGAAGACAAAGGTTTGCTTACATGTAGAGCTGGCGTACTCCTTAGCGAAATACTAGACTCTTTTGTTCCTCGTGGATGGTTTTTAAAAGTAACACCAGGAACAAAACTAATAACAATTGGTGGGGCAATAGCTAGTGATATCCACGGAAAAAACCATCATATAGAGGGCTGTTTTAGTGAGTGCATAAAAGAGTTTAAAATTATGCAAGCAGATGGTGAGATTAAAACTGTAAAAAAAGCAACTAATCTTTTTTATGCTACATGTGGAGGTATGGGACTTACTGGTGTTATACTTGAAGCTACAATTTCACTTAAAAAAATAAATTCTCAGTTTATAAACCAAACAACTATTAAAACAAAAAATCTACAAGAGACCTTTGATGCATTTGAAGAACATAAGGATTTGCCATATTCGGTTGCATGGATAGACTGTTTAGCAAAAGATGAAAATATTGGTAAATGTTTACTTATGGTTGGTGATTTTGCAGATGATGGTGACTTAGACTACAAAAGTAAATCTAAACTAAACATACCTTTTAACCTTCCATCATTTGCCCTAAACAACCTAAGCGTAAAAGCTTTTAACTGGTTATATTATGCAAAAGCACCAGATGGAGTATCTACACAAAAAGTAGGGATTGATACATTTTTTTATCCACTTGATTCAATTAAAAACTGGAACAGGATATATGGTAAAAATGGTTTTACTCAGTACCAGTTTATACTTCCAAAAGAGACAAGTTATGAAGGTCTATACGAGATACTTACAAAAATCTCCGATAGTGGAAAAGGCTCATTTTTAGCTGTTTTAAAACTATATGGAAAATCAAATAAGAACTATCTTTCTTTTCCAATTGAGGGTTATTCTTTAGCACTTGACTTTAAAATAGAAGACGGCTTATTTGAGTTGCTAGACGAATTAGACAAAGTTGTAGTTAAGCACAATGGAAGAATCTATCTTACAAAAGATGTACGAGTATCAAAAGAAACTTTTGAAGCTGGATACCCAATGATAGAAAAATTTAGAGAGTTTCGTAAAAAAAATAATATGAGTGAAAAATTCAATTCACTACAATCAAAAAGGTTAAATATATGAGTTTTGTTTTAATAATTGGCGCAAAAAGTGATATGGCAAAAGAGACTGCTAGAGTATATGCAAAAAATGGATACAACCTTTATCTTGGAGCTAGAAATGCTAAAGAATTAGAAAATTTTAAAACAGATATAGAAGTACGTACATCTGTACATGTAGAGCTTCTTGAATTTGATATCACGGCTTACGATACTCATCAAAAAATATATGACGGATTAAAAGAAAAACCTCTTGGAGTTATTGTGGTTTCTGGCTATATGGTTGAACAAAAACTAGCACAAAAAGACTGGGATGAATCATTACAAACTATAAATGTAAACTACACTGGTGCTGTTAGTATCTTAAATATCGTAGCAAATGATTTTGAAAAAGAGAGGCGCGGTTTTATAGTTGGAGTTTCTTCTGTGGCAGGTGATCGTGGAAGAAAAGCAAACTATATTTATGGAAGTGCAAAAGCTGCTTTTTCTGCTTACTTAGGTGGTTTAAGAAACAGACTTTATGAAAGTGGTGTTAGTGTTTTAACTGTTAAACCAGGATTTGTAGATACTAAGATGACACAAGGCCTAGACCTACCAGAAAAGTTAACAGCACAACCAGAGGATGTTGCTTTAGATATTTTCAACGCGCAACAAAAAGGTCGTAATATACTTTATACAAAATCAATTTGGCTTTTAGTTATGTTAATCATAAAACATATTCCAGAGTTTATTTTCAAAAAGCTTAGTATATGATAGATTATTATAAAAAAGAGGTGAAAATTCTCTATATTATTTTCTTTTTTAAGATTGTAATACTTTCACTTCTTCCTCTTACAGGTGATGAAGCATACTTCATAAAATGGGGACAAAATCTATCCTTTGGTTATTATGACCACCCTCCAATGGTTGCTTGGCTTATATACTTAATGAGTTTTGTAAATGATAGCTTCATATTTTTTAGATTTTTTACAGTTATTACTACCTTTGTAGCAGCCTTTGTTATATATAAAATTGCCCTACTTTACAAAGTTAGAGAGGCTAAGGCCTTTTTTGTTGCTTTAATATTTTTAGCTTCACCAATTGACCTTCTTTTAGCACTTATGACAAATGACATAGCCCTGCTCTTCTTTGGCTCACTTGGGACTCTATTCTTACTTTACTCATTAGAGAAGAAGGCATGGTTTGGATATGCCCTATTAGCTGGTATATTTTTAGGCTCTGCTTTTTTAAGTAAGTATTTTGCTGTATTTTTAATGATTTCACTAGTTATTTATGCATTTGTAACATACAAAATAAAAGCTATAAAAACTGTACTTGTTGTAACAATTATAGTCTTAGGATTTATCGCTCAAAATCTTTACTTTAACTATAACTCTTGTTGGAATAACATCATGTTTAACTTCTTTGCAAGAACAAGTGAAAATAGCTACAACATCAAAACTGTTCTTGGTTACTTTGGACTTATTTTATATATTGTAACTCCTTGGGGACTTTACCAACTATATAAAACCTCTTATGAAAAAACGAACTTACTAAGACTTCTAAAATACATACTTATCTTAGCTTTTGGAATCTTTTTCATAGTATCACTTAAAAACAAAATTGGACTACACTGGTTCTTACTTTTTGTACCATATATCTTCTTACTTTTTGTAAATCTAAATGATGATAAATTAACTAAAGTTTTCAAATACAACTATATATTTACCTTTGTACATGTAGCTATATTGTTAGTAGTTTTAGCAGTTCCAAAATCCCTTTTAGAGAATCACAAAAAATACTCAGATATATTGATGTATACACAGCCTCAAGAAGTTTGTAAAGAGATTGATAAATTAGCTGATGATAGAATATTTACATATGGTTACTCAACTGCATCTGTCTTATCTTACCATTGCCAAAAAGAGATAACGGTACTATTTTCTACATCAAAATATGGTCGTATGGATGATAAACTTTTAGATGTCAGAACACTTAAGAACAAAGACATAACTCTGTTTAACAAGAGGCCTATAAAAGAGAAACAACTCAAAGAAGTATGTAAATCTTACGAAATTAAACAAGTAGATATTAAAAAAGCTAAATTTTATATGGCTACATGTAGAGAGTTTAACTACGATAACTATAAATCTCTTTACTTAGACAAACAAAATGAAAAGTTTTATAACATACCAGATTGGTTACCTATTGGGAAATGTTACTTTAAAGATAGATATTATAGTGAGCAAAAAAAGTGAACCTAGCATTATTTGATTTTGATGGAACACTAACCAGTAAAGACTCACTTGGTGAGTTTTTAAAGTATAGTGTGAGTCGTGATAAATACATCATAAACATATTAAAGTTTTTACCATTATTTACTCTTTACAAGTTAAAACTTCTTAGAAATGACATATCAAAACAAAGACTATTTGAAATTTTTTATGCAGGGATGGATGAAAATGAGTTTAAACAAATAGCACAAGACTATTCACTTAATGAGTTGGATAAAATCATACTAAAAGATAGATTTGCGTTGCTAAAACAACATAAAAAAAATGGTGATAGAGTTTTAATAGTATCGGCATCAATGAGATCTTGGATGGAGCCATGGTGTAAAAAACACGATATTGAACTATTAAGTACTGAATTAGAGTTTATAAACTCTAAAGTAACAGGAAGATTTAGCACTCCAAACTGCTATAACGAAGAAAAAGTAAATCGCATAAAAAAACATCTACATGTAGAAGAGTATAAAAAGATATACGCTTATGGAGATAGTGTTGGAGATGATGCTATGTTAGCTTTAGCTGATGAAGCAACTAGATATTAACTATTTTGTAAGCCCCAAGTAAACCCCACCAAAAAAACAAAAGTAAAAAAAACTCCAAATACCCCATAAAATAACCTCTTTAACTCCTAAATTTAGCTATAATAACAGTATAAAAAGAGAGGTTATTTCCATAGAAGAACTAATAAAAACTATA
>DQTM01000235.1 GCA_015662785.1 Sulfurospirillum arcachonense
ATAATTCATTCCAATATTTATGATTATTAGAATGAAAAATATCAATATGGCATAGAAATTGCTTTATTAAGTTAAAATACTTTAGTTTTGGAGTGGTTTAGTGCATACAACTATAAATAGAGAGAAAGAAATATTTTCTTGCCATGATTTTGAGTTAGAGAGAAAAAGACCACAAAAACTTAAATACAGATATTCATATCCTGCTTCTGAAAAGTTAAATGGTATAGTTTTAATCATCGCAGGTTTTGTGACAGATACAGATAGCCAATATAGTGAAAAATTAAGAAGACATATCGCAAAAAAGTTTTCCGTAGTTGCTGTAAGTGTAGAGTATCATTGTTTTAGCTCTCGACCTTCAAATGGTGCTCAACTTATATTTGATGCCTCTGATATCTATCTTCTTAAAGAAAATTTAAAGAAAGATAATATTTATTATAGTGATGATGAGTCTCCTTATAATCTACTAAATAAATGGGAAACTTTTCTTCAAAAGAAGGGAACATTAGATAAAGATTCTAAGCCTATCATCACGATGACGATAAACCCAAAAAAGAACGAGTATCAAAATTTTGGAATTATGCAAGCACTAGACCATGTGAGTGTTTTAAATGATTTAGAAAATATGTCGTTTAATTTTATCAAAAACTCTACGGTGACGCTTATGGGAAGTAGTCATGGTGGCTATATAGCAAACTTAACAGCAAAATTAGTACCATCTAGAATAGACTGTGTTATTGATAATTCGTCTTATGTTAAACCACCTTTAAAGTATATAGTAGGCAAAGAAGTGGATGTTTTAAACCCAGAATTCTTCATCTCTAAAGAATATTATCAGATAAATTGTTTTGTGAAGACCCCATGGACTCTCAATCATACTCAAAAAAATGATTTCTCACAAGATAGGTACCGCATAAGAGATATTTTGGATAAAGAGCATTTAGAACAGATGGCATCGGGGGATAAGAGAACAAAATACATTTCATATCATTCATCAAAAGATAGTATAGCACCGATAGAAGATAAAATAGAGTTGTATGAGGCCTTAAATGAATTAGGTTTTGAGGCTAAACTACATGTGATAGATGATAGCTCTCAAGTTGATGGAAAGTTTATCAAAACTTTTAATCATGGTATGGATATGTCGCTACAAGAGTTGGCAAATAGAGAGTTAGAAGGGGTAGTAAAGAAGAAGTCAACACCAAAGCCTGAAACTTTTACCACTATTTATAGATGTGACACAATGCAATATATATTGAATAATAGTAAAACAGGATATTCATGCGTTACACAAACTTTGATAGAAGAGAGTAAAGGTACGCTATCTGTTGAAGATAGAGCCATGCAGACTTATCATGATAATATCGATTATTTAGAGAAGCAGCAACCTCGACTTTTTAAACAACTTTCAGACTTTGAAGTAGCTTTGGATAAAGGTTTTTATAAAGAAAAGTACGAGTTAGAGTATAAGAATGAAGGCTATTTTGATGTTAAAGAGTTAGATGGTGGAAAATACTTTTATGGAGTAGATAGTGATGAGTATGCTAAAAAGGCTAGTTCATTAGTCAATTTTAAAAAAAATGAATCAGTTTTTAAAACTTATTATGACTATGAATTTTCTAAAGAAGAGTTGGATAGATATGATAATGAAGATATATCCTCTAGTAGTTATTATGCCTATGCTAAAATTATGGACTATACCAAACAAGTAGCGCCTGAAACATCTATGATGAAAAAGATACATAAATTCATATTTTTTGGTGTTGGACTTGGTACGCATATAGAAGAGATAGATAAAAAGATACAGGCAGAAAATTATCTTATTATTGAAGATGACTTAGAGTTGTTTAGACTCTCACTTTTTACAACAAACTATAAAAAACTATCGGGACAGAGCAGATTGTTCTTTTGTATCTTTGAGGATGACGATAGTGCAAGAGCTATATTTAAAATTTTTTTAGATAAAAGTTTTTACTATAACCACTATATAAAATATTTTCAAATGCATAGTAGTGATGATAGTAAGATGAAAATCATGCATACAAATGTTATAGGTCAAGATCATCTTATATTCTTATTTAGCTCTTATTTTAAAGTTTATTTGCGAGCACTGACATATCTAAAAGAGGGATATAACTTTTTAGATATGTCAAGAAAAGATATCCGAAATGATACATTTGACAATAAACCAGTGATGATAGTTGCAGCAGGTCCATCTCTGAGTAAAAACTTGGATTGGCTTGAAAAAAATAGAGACAAGTTTGTTATAGTGGCGCTTAGTGCAACGCTTAATATCCTAGAAAAAAGACAAATCACACCAGATATCATAACTCACTTAGATCCTTTTGAAAAAACGTGTATGGTTCATCTGGACGCAGTCAAAGATAAAAGTTTTTATAAAGATAGTCTTCTCTTTTGTGGTTCTCAAACTCCAGATGTGCTTATAAAACAATTTAACAAAGAGAAGGTTTATATCGCACAAGTCAACTTGATGTATAAAGAAGATTTTGATTATATACAGCCTATATGTGTGGGATCAGCTACCTATATGATGTTGGTTAATTTAGGCGCAAAAGAGGTATACACGCTTGGACTTGACTTAGCAATAGATAGCAAGAGTGGTATGTCTCACGCTAAGGAACATGCTTATAATAGACTACTTAAGGTAGATGCGGTTGATGATATAGAGGACACTTTAGGTTATCTCAAAGCGGTGGTCAAAATAAAAGGAAATTTTGAAGAAAAAAGGTTGGCAACGCTTACCTATCATAAGTCGATTGTAGCCATGGATAGATTTACTAAATCTTACAAACAAGATTTTCAAAATATTTATAACTTAAATGATGGAGCATACCTTGAAGGGTTTATTCCTACTAAAGTTAAAAGTGTGAAAGTTGACTTGTTTGAAGATATAGATAAAGGTATGTATATAGAAGGATTATTGGTAAACCTGAAGAAAAAATCTTCAAATGCAATGACAGATGATGAATTAGACGCTATGAAAAAAAGGTTAAACTATGTACAAAAGTTACTCACTTCTATAGAAAAATCAAAACATCCACAATCTTTTAACGGACAGTTATATCAAAGTCAACTGCTTACGCTAACATTGGACATACTGGACGAAAATGATACTGTAGCAGTGGATTTACATAATACTTATCTCTCTTATCTTCATTTTATATTGCCTTTTGTCTTTGATATGTTAAATACAAGTGGTATTAAAAATGAAAAAAAACATATCAAAAAAGTGCATAAGTATCTAATACGATATACTTTAGAGATTGCTAAATATTATGAAAAGCATGTTGAAGAGTTTTTTATAGAAGAGTTGGTTGACTAAAAGCCAAAAGGCCTTTAGTCGAAAGTGTAAAGAGTACTATCTTAGTAGTGTCATTACATTTTCACAGAAACATTATGTCAGCTTACGCTGACTGCGACTATTTTACTATCGTAAAAGAGTCATAACGTTTTGTTGTGCAGAGTTTGCTTGACTCATAGCATATGTTCCAGACTGAGCTAGAATATTATGTTTTTGAAGCGTTGCAGACTCAGAAGCAAAATCCACATCTCTGATGTTAGATTCAGCAGCAGCCACATTCACTTGAGTAACAGAAATGTTTCTCACATTTGACTCTAGTGAGTTTTGATCCGCACCAATATCAGCTCTAATACCATCTAAAGATTTAATCACCGCATCAAGATTTGAGATAGTACCTTGTGCATTTGTAACTGTATCAACATCTTGAAGTGCCATATCTGCTACAGTAGTGATACCAACATCTTTTCCATCAGCCGCTTTGTGCCCTATTTGGATGTTAATTGATGTGTTTGAACCATCAAGAATGTTTTTATCATTAAAAGTTGTACTTGAGATGATGTGATTAAACTGTGTTGTCAATTCATCTAACTCTTTCTTGATATAAGATCTTGAAGTCGTATCTTGAGTATCATTCGCCCCTTGTACGGCTAGTGTTCTCATTCTTTTAGCGATATCATCTAACTCTTGCATAGCACCATCAGCAGTTTGAAGTAAAGCAATACCATCATTTGAATTTCTGATAGCTTGACCTAAACCCTCTTTTTGTGCAGAAAGTTTATTAGCGATTGCTAAACCAGAAGCATCATCCGCTGACTTGTTAATTCTTAAACCTGAACTCAAAGCTGATAAAGATTTATCTAAACCTTTATTGTTGTTGACTGCGTTCATGTGAGCGTTCATTGCACCTATATTTGTATTTATTCTAAAACCCATTGTAAATCCTTTTGTTTTGTTTTTTGAGTAAGCTTCCTTGCTTTCTCTTGCAAACTAAATCGTACCAAAGTAAAGAAACTTAACCCTAAATAGATCTTTTTTTACCTTTTTGTTATTATTTGAATCGATTATCATATTTGTGAAGTATTTTTGTTTTGTTGTGGTGTATGATAAATGAAATAAGATAAAAATTGATTTTTAATACTAAATTAAATCTAAATTTAGTATTATTTGTTAGCTATTTCTTTAAAGG
>DQTM01000229.1 GCA_015662785.1 Sulfurospirillum arcachonense
ACTTCAAAAGCTTTATGCCCAATTCCCACTTTTCTCTCAATTCTTGGAAGTGCAAGGTCTATGTCATCTAGTTTATATACAAAAAAACTCTTACCAACACCCAAAGCTCCACTTTTTTGCATAAGCTTATCAAACTCATCTGAGCTTATATCGTAAACTTCTATATCTATATCTTTGATTTTATTGTTTAAAAGTAGGTCACGAACACAACCTCCTACAAGGTATGCTCGCTTTGTGTATGGTTTTAGTAGATTTACAATCTTCTGGATTTCACATTGTAAATCTGTTGGAAATTTATCTGTTATCAAGTTTCTCTAAACGCTCATCTAAAACAGCCAATGAGTACTCTAAAAAGTTCAGAGTCAAATCAACTTTTGCTTCAATGCTCTTGTTATTTGGAGATTGAAATCCTTCAAAAAGAACAAGTATACGCTCTCTCATACTCTCGCAAAAGTGCCTCTCATCATCTAATGTTTTACACTCTTGCTCTTCATGTAAAGGTTTTTCTTCAATAACTTCCTCTTTTAAGTCTACTGTCTCTTTTGGTTTTTCTTCAACTTCAGCTATGTCATCCTCTAACTCTGCTAAAGTAGATAAAATCATATCTTTTAATTCCATTTAATCAACCACCTTTCAAATTCTAAAAACTCTACTTCGCTATCCATATTTACAAAAAACTTTTTCATATCTTCGTTTACATGTAGGTACTTCTTGCGAATGCCCGAGAGTCTTTTTATCGCTATCTTTGCTTCTTTATTATTTGAGTCTTTTTTTAACAACTCTTTATATATCTCCAAAGCATCACTTTTGAGACCTTGGAGTTCGTAGATTGAAGCTAAAGTAAGAGTTTTCATTATATCTTCGCTACATAGTCCGCTATGATTGAACCTATCTCTGTTGTAGAACAAACTTCTTTTGCTCCATAATCTGATAAGTCTTTTGTTCTATAGCCATCTTTGAGTACTAATGCAACTGCTTTTTCTATCCTGTCAGCAGCACTCTCTTCACCAAGTGCAAATCTCAACATCATAGCCGCACTCATGATTGTTGCTATTGGGTTTGATATGCCTTGTCCAGCTATATCAGGAGCTGAACCATGGATAGGCTCAAAAAGTCCAACTTTTCCACCAACAGAAGCTGAAGGAAGAAGTCCAATTGAACCACTTATCATACTTGCTTCATCACTTAGGATATCTCCAAAGATATTACCTGTAAGCATAACATCAAACTGTCTTGGATTTCTTACTAGTTGCATCGCTGCGTTATCAACATACATATGAGAAAGAGTTACTTCAGGATAATCCTTTGCAACTTCTTCAACAGTCTCTCTCCAAAGTTGACTTACTTCCAGAACATTGGCTTTGTCAATCGAACATACTTGCTTACGTCTTTTCATAGCACTATCAAATGCTACAATTGCGATTCTTTTTATCTCTTCTTTAGTATAAACCATAGTATTAAATGCCATGTCTGCATTTTTTTCACGAGGTTGACCAAAATAGATACCACCAGTAAGCTCACGAACTACAAAAAGATCAACACCTTTTAAAACTTCTGGCTTGATTGTACTAGCATCAACTAGCTCATCAAAAACACTTGTTGGTCTTAGGTTAGCGTAAACTCCAAGCTCACTTCTTAGTCTAAGTAGTCCACTCTCAGGACGAAGATGACGCTCTAAGCCATCCCACTTATCTCCACCAATAGCACCAAAAAGTATAGCATCACTTTTTTTACATCCATCAACTGTTTCATCAGGAAGTGGATTGCCTGTTACATCATAAGCATTACCGCCCATAAGATACTCTTCATAACTTAGTTCAATATCTTCTTTAGAGCAAACTGCATCTAAAACTTTTATAGCTTCATCTACTATCTCAGGTCCAATTCCATCACCTTTTATAATCGCAATATTATATCTGTTCATTCTATTTTGCCTTCTTTGCATAGTTTATCAATCCACCACAGCTAACAAGCTCTTGCATAAAAGGCGGAATTGGTGTAAATTTATATGTTTTACCACTCTCTTTACTCTTAATAGTGCCATTATCTAAATCAACTGTTAAAATATCGCCCTCTTTTATCTCGCTACTCTCTTCAAGTTCTAAGATAGTAAGTCCCATATTAAAAGCATTTCTATAAAAAATTCTTGCAAAACTTTTTGCTACAATGGCACTTACTCCTGCTGCTTTCAGAGCTATTGGAGCGTGTTCACGAGATGAGCCACAGCCAAAGTTTTCACCAGCAACAATAATATCACCTGCTTTTACTTTGTCTTTAAACGTAGGATCCGCATCTTCCATAACGTACTTTGCTAACTCTATAGGGTCTGACGTGGTAAGATAACGTGCTGCAATTATAAGGTCTGTATCGATATTGTCACCAAATGTCCAAACTTTTCCATCTATTGTATTCATAAAAGTCCTTGATAATTTTCTTATTTTAGTAGCTATTTTATCTAAAAAGGTGTATGAAAAAGATTAAATAGATAAAAAGCACTTTTAAAGCACTATAGAATGATAAAATTTTCTTATGAAACATTTACTCATAATCGTAATTTTACTTTATTCATCATATGCAGTTAGCGCCCATAAGCAAACTATATCTTTTGATACAAACAGCACACTCTCCTCTAAAGAGATTGCTTTTCAAAACTACATAGACAAAAGAGAGAAAGAGAACAAAAAACTAGAAGATGATGGTTTTTGTTCATGTGGAAACTGATTTACCTAATTTCTCTTCTATAGACTCTATCTTTGTTGTAAGTCTATTTTTTTTGCCTTTTCTTATGTCGAATTTTAAAGAGCTATAAACTCTATCACAATCACTCACTTGTTCATATGCAAGTTCTATTATATCTAACGCTTGCCTCATAGTCTCAGTCTCTACAACTGTTCCCATAGGAGTCAATTTATATGCTACACCACTTTTGTCTATTGCATCTATTATCTTAGCAACTTGTTTAGAAACTGACGAGCCTTCACGGCAGTTATCACTCGTAGGAAACATACTAAACTCTAGTAAAACACTCATTTAAAACCTCTTCGTATAACTATGACAATAAGGGATTTTTCCAGTTTTTTGATAATAGTACTGATGATAATCCTCAGCCACATAAAACTCCTGTTTTTCTAGGATTTTAGTCGATACATGTAACCCACTATTTTCCAACTTTTTTATCAACATTTCTACTATGCTTTTCTCTTCATCATTACAAACAAAAACAGCAGAAAGATACTGGCTGCCTATGTCAGGTCCTTGTCCATCTCTTTGAGTTGGGTCGTGTATCTCAAAAAATAGTTTTGTTAGATTTTCATAACTAATTTTATTAGGATTGTACTTCACTTCCACAACTTCAAGATGACCTGTATCTTTATAACATATATCTTGATAAGTTGGATTTAGAGTATGTCCTCCCATAAAACCAGAGAGAGCTTCTTTTACACCCTCTTCTTTGTTGAAGTAGTACTCAACTCCCCAAAAACATCCACCTGCAAAATAGGCAAATGCAGTTTCTTCGTTCTGTTTAATTTCCATTTTTTACCTTTACTATCATGTAAAGGTATTATACCACTTGTTTCACTCTTTTTTGAGTATTATTATAAACAGCTTCATTAATTTTGATACAAGAACAGATACCATTGCATCTCCTGTTACATTAACTGTAGTTCTTGCCATATCCAAGATACGATCAATCCCTGCGATGATAGCGATACCTTCCATAGGAAGCCCAACTGAACTAAGAACTAAAGAGAGCATGATAAGTCCAGCACCCGGAACACCAGCAGTACCGATAAAAGCCAAAGTAGAAGTTAAAATTATCGTCATATAATTTGTAAAACTCAAATCTACACCAAAAGCTTGTGCGATAAAAACCACACATACACCTTGATACAAAGCCGCACCATCCATGTTGATTGTTGCACCAAGAGGTAGTACAAAACTTGCTATTGGTCTTGAAACTCCAAGGCTGTCTCTAAAGACACACCAACTCCAGGCTCCATAAGAGTACCAAGTCCAAGCCCGATAGTAATAGCTACAGCAGTAGTTAAAAGATAGATAAAAAAAGTTTTCATCCCTATACGCTTCATCTTTTGCATATCTTCCATCGATGTAATACCTGTTATTAATGTAACAAAGATTAGTGGAACAATCAACATTTTGATTAGGTTGATAAATTGTCCAGTTTCACCACGTTATGGTTGCCTGATTTAATGAGTAAAAAAGCGATAGCTTAATAACATAATAGTAAAATCTTTACACAAAATAA
>DQTM01000107.1 GCA_015662785.1 Sulfurospirillum arcachonense
AAAAAGATGTAGTTGCAGGGGCGTTTGACTTGGATTTTGATACACAAAAAAGGGGATTAAAATTTATAGCAAAAGTAGCCTCATGGCGTTCAAGAAAAACTAGACTTCCTTATGGTGACCAAGCTATTTTTATAAAAAAAGATGTCTTTGAGAGTATTGGAGGTTATGAAGATATAGCTTTGATGGAAGATGTAAACCTAATGCAAAAGCTAAAAAAACAGAAATTAAAAATAGAAATTATAAATCAAAAAGTCATAACAAGTCCAAGAAGATACGAAAAAAATGGAATTTTATTTAATCTTCTAAAAAATTGGGTTTTAGTAAGTCTATATTTCGTGGGAGTAAATCCAGATAAATTGGCTAAGTTTTATAAATAGTTACTCTCTTATCACATTTTGGAGTATATTAGAGTTGAGAAAGTTCACGATTTTTTTTGCTTGAAATTTTATGAAATCACTTTTTTGCTCAGTTGCATTGTCCATGCTAAGTGCATAAAGAAGTTCTATCTCTTTTTGGTCTATATTCTCAGCGTTTATCAGCTTTTGAAGTAATGCTTTTGTTTCATCTATATCTTCATCTTCTACATCAAAACAGACTGCTTCAAAGTTATCATACCAGTGTTGAAATACCTCTACATGTAAAGCAAATTTGTTAGTCATCTGTTATCCCTAAAGCAAGTTTGTGATTTTTACTGCACTCTATCTTTTGTTTTTTTCCATGCGCATCAACTGCAACATAAGTTACTGTTGCACTTGTTACATGTGCACAGCGTCTAGTGCCCTCACTGATTCTCTCAGCGGTCACTTCAACTACAGTTTTTATAGAAGTTTTGCCTATACTCACTACTTTTGCATAGTAACTTACTGTATCGCCTACAAAGATAGGTTCATGAAATTCCATAGCATTGACAGCTACTGTTACAACTCTATCGACATTTGCATCACGAGCTGATAAAGCTCCTGCTATATCTATTTGTGACATTATCCAACCACCAAAGATGTTTCCAGCTGGGTTTGTATCTTTTGGCATGGCTAAAATTTTAATTCTTGGTTCGCCCATGTTGTTCATGACTATCCTTTAGGACAAATTATATCTTATTTAACTTAAAAGAAAAATCAGAGCCAACTCCAAACTCACTTTGTATGTCTAAATCCGTATGGTGCAGGTTGAGTATGTACTTGACTAGGGAGAGTCCTAATCCCATAGAGTTGTCCCATGAGAGGGTGTCTGAGCGGTAGAATTTGTTTGTTACTTTTTCTATCTTTTTTGGCTCTATTCCTATGCCTGTATCTTTTACATGTAAAGAGTTGTTTTCTATGATGATTTGTATATCGCTTTGTGAGTATTTGACTGCGTTGTCGATGAGGTTTGTTATGACTAGTTCTATCATAGTTTTGTCGGCACGTATTGTGAGACTTTTTCCTTTACATGTAAAGGTTCTATCGCTATGTTTGTCTTGAAAACTTATAGAAGTCTCTTTGGCTAAATCATATAGGTCAAATTCTGTTTTTTTAGGGACTAAATCTCCATTTTCAAATTTGGTTGCTAGTGAGAGTCTGTCTATCATGTTTGAGATTTTGTGTGAGTTTTTTACTATTTTTTCTAAAAATCTTTCTCTTATCTTTTCGTTTGCATTGGGGTCATCTAGCAAGGTTTGTGCGTAACCCATCACGGAAGCTATCGGGTTTTTAAACTCATGGCTGATGGCTGAGATGATGTCGCTTCTTTGTTTGCTTATGAGTTTGATTTTGGCTGTATATTTTCGTTTTTGTTTCTCTCTTTTTTCTAGTTTCTTTGAGAGGTTTTCTATGTGCCCCTCAATGATAAAAAACTCTTTTGCAAAAGAGGCATTTACCACTGAACGGTAGTTTTTATTTGAAATATTATCAAGTGTATTTGTTACTTTGTCTATCTCTTTCTCTATTTTTTGAGAGAGTCTATATATGATGTAAACACCCAAGGAAATTGAAAAAGCAAAGATGAGTGAGAGTTTTATCCACATGTTGTAAAATTCATTTGTTATAGAGTTTAGTTGCATGGAGAGTCTTATGAAAATTGGTTTTTCATCTATATAGAATTGACTTGCCATATACAAAAAATCTATATCAAGAGTAGCAGAGTGTCGAACTGCATAACCGTCAACTTCGGCACGTGCTATTTTAATCTCTTTTCTATCGCTATGATTTTCCATCTCTTTTTTGTCAAAATCACTCTCTGCAATCACGACTCCATCATCATCTATAATTGTAAGTCTATTATTGGTTTTACTCTTTACATGTAGAGCAAATTCATCTATATTTTTTACGAAAGGGAGTTGAACTTTTATGAGTTCAATTTGGTTTTTTATAAAATGTTTGTATTGGTTTAGGGTGATTTCTTTGACTGCAAAGTAACTCACTACTGTAGTAAGAAATAGAGTTGAGATAAAGATAAGTAAAAAGTTGATTATAAAGTGTTGATGCAGTTTCATTGTATGGTGTATCCCACTCCCCATACAGATTTGATGTACCCTTTTTCACCTGTTGGGTCGATTTTCTTTTTAAGTCTATTTACTGCTACATTGACAGTTTTATCTTGAAAATATGTTTCATCTTTCCAAACATGAGTTAACAAAAAATCACGGTTTAGGACATTATTTTTATTTTCTATAAGAGTTTTCAACAAGTCAAACTCTAGCTTTGTTAAATCAATCTCTTCTTTTGTGACGTAGACTTTTCTTGATTTCATATCTAAAACTATATCTTTGAACTCAACTTTGTCTAAACTAGTTGGATTAGTTCTTTTTAAGATTGCTCGTATACGAAGTATAAGCTCTTTCATATTGTAAGGCTTAGTTAGGTAGTCATCTGCCCCACGCTCAAAACCCTCTTCTATATCTTCCTCTTTGTCTTTTGCCGTTGTAAAAATGGTTGGTATGTTTATGCCACTCTCTCTAAGCCCTCTCACAAACTCACTTCCCTCTATGTGAGGCAAGTTTCTATCTACTATCATCAAATCAATTTTCTCTTCTTCTAAGAGTTTTTCCACATTTTTAGTAGACAAAAACCCCACAGTTTCAAATCCAGCTTTTTGTAAGTTGTACTCTAATAGTTCTAAAAGATCTTCTTCATCTTCAATGATAACGATAGTTGGCTTATCCAAAGTGTTTTATCTCTCCTCCCTTTCTTGCAAATAGCATTAGCTTGGTGATGTTCACAGACCTGTCAGCCATGCGTTCAAGTTTTCTCATTGTACTCAAAATCTCTATAGATTCTGCTGATTTTTCTATATCTTTACATAAGTCAGTCATGATATTTTTTTCTAAAATAGAGTATAAGTCATCTGTTTTACTCTCTTCAACACACACTTTTCTATAAAGGTCAGTTATGTCCTCTTTATCCTTTACATGTAAAGACTCTATAGCAAAAGATATCGAGTTAAAAGCACTTTTTGCAAGAAGATTTGAGTACTCTTGTACTACAGTAAAATCTACTTCAGAGTTGATATACCCTCTCATGCGTCTACTAAAACTTTTTATGTTGTCGCTTAGTCTTACAATTTCACTTGTTATTTTTAAGTAAGCAACTAACTCTCTAAGCTCTACTGCTTCAGGCTCAAACAGAGCAAAAGTTTTTAGTATATTTTGGTCAATTTCATTGGCATTGATTTCACTGTTTTTTAGTATATCTTTTGCACTCTCGAAGTTTTTACATGTAAGGGTATTGACTCCACTCTCAGCTTCGTTTGCTGCTTCTACGATACTATCACCTAATGTTTTTAAAAGTCCGTTTAACTCTTGAAGTTGATCTTCATATCTGTCTAACATATCTGTCCTTGGGTATTTTTATATACTAAAACTCTACTAGAATATTATTACTATTTGATTACATGTATGGTTATCAAATAGTAACTAAAAGTTTTTATAATTGAGAATAAACCTTACAAGGAGTTGTTATGGTAAATGTAGAACAGTCTATTATCAATAAGTATCCAGTATATGGAGATTATCCAAAACTCATTAGAAACTCAACTACCTATATTTTGAAAAAACTTTTTTTTCAAAATGAGATAAATAATTTTTTAGAGAAGTA
>DQTM01000187.1 GCA_015662785.1 Sulfurospirillum arcachonense
AAAATGTAATGATGATTTAGCATTAAAGCATCAAAAAGAAATGTTAAAGCATAATGAGTTTAGTTTTGAGGAGAGTGTATTATAAAGTATACTTTTTAAGATTATAAATGTCCCAACATAAACTTTATTTACAATAATTCTGAAAAAAGAATATCTTCACTAACAATCTCATTATAATGGCTATTTTTCTTTACACCATTAACAGTGATAAAAATCAAACGAATATTATATTTAAATTGTGTCTGCTCATTAAAAATGATCATTTTATTTATAAGTTTTTCTTTATAATTTTTATCTATCGTAAAAAGACCATCATAATATTTACATTCAATAATATCAATATTTTTACTACCATTGGTATGTTCTATTAACATATCAATTTGTGTACCAACTTCATCTTTATTTTTAGCTACATAATTCCAGTAATGCGTTTGTGTGGGTACAGCACCTATTTGTAATACCTCTTTGATATTATCAACATGAAGATGACAAATATTTTCAAATGCAAATCCTGCCCATGTTCTAAAAGATTGACTTCGTGATTCAACTACCCAATTGATTGACTTATCTGGTTTTATCCATTTGTGATGGAAATAAGAAAAACAATCTGTAGCTCTATAAACAATTTCTCTTTTAGTCTGTCCAAATTTAGTAGTTTTAGAAACAAAGCTAGAAGCATAAAGTTCGTGTAATGGAGCATGAATTGATCCAGAGGTTACTTTTAATAATTTAGCCAATTCAATTTGAGTATAACCTTTCCAATGTGTCGCTAATTTATTCATCAAAAGATAATGTGATTTAGAATTGCTAAAAAGAGATGCAAAAAGTTCATTATACTCATGATGTAAAATACCTGTTTTAGAAAAACAAAGGTTCTGAATATTTTCATGAGGTGTTTTCTTACAAGAGATAGCTCTTAAATATTTTGCTACTCCTCCAAAAACCATATAAAGTTCTATAATTGATTTATCAGAATATTTACATCCTTGTTTAAAGAGTAATTCTTTAGTCGCCATAATATTAAACTGTTCCATTTTTATAATATCTGTCACTCTCCCATGAAGTGGACCCTTGTTATGAATTACTTTTTTTAACATATAGGAAGCTGCTGAACCACAAACAATTAATACTATGTCTTCTCTAGTAGAGAGGAAATTATTCCAAAAATAAGATAACTCTTCTAAAAATCCTGATTTCCAAGAGTCTAACCATGGTAATTCATCAATAAATATTATTTTTTTTTCTTTCTCGTTTAAAGGTTCAATACAATCTCGTAAAAGAGCAAATGCTTCATGCCACTCTGTTATTTTTTTTGTTTTTGTAAGTGAGAACTTACGCTTAACTATATCTATAAATGAAGCAATTTGAAGTTTTTTATCTATTTCTCTCTTACCTGTAAATTCTATAAAAAAATGATTATTTAAATGACAAAAATGTCGAACAAACACAGTTTTACCGACTCTCCTTCTTCCGTAAACTGCGACAAAAGAGCTATCTTTTCTTTCAACAACTTCATCCATTTTTTCTAAATATTCTTCACGTGATACAAACATACAATAACCTTTTCCTCACCAATTATTTATTATTGTAACAAAACATCTATCTAAAAACAAGAGATATTTTGGAGGAATAAGTGATTTATTTACTTTTTACTCATTATCCATGACCCCAACTCTTCGATTGGGGAATTATTTTAAAGAGAGATTTAAAAGTGTTTACACCAAGTAGACAACGATTAGTAGAAAATTGCACATGTGCAATTTTCTACTTTTTAGATAGCTCTTTTTTTAAGTATTTTAAAATTCTATCTATTGTTTATATCAAAATAAACTAAACAAATATAAAATAACTTTTAAATTCTACTACTCAAATAACTCATCCAAGCCAACCCTATTAATATTCAATGAATGAACTGATTCATTCATCTTAACACCATAGGAAGTCAATAAAACTAATCTAAGTTCAGCACCCTGTTTAGCGTTTAATCCATACTCTCTAAACATCTTTAACTTGTTCTTTAATTTTTGAGCATACTCTTTAGAGATGACATACTCGTCACTATAATATTTACACTCAACAATATCAAATATACTGTTTCCATAATTAACTACCAAATCAATTTGAGTTCCTTGTTCATCAGAGTTTTTAGCCCTATGACTCCAATGATAAACGCCTGAGAAAATCCCTTGTAGACCTCTTACTTTTAAATAGAGTTCTATGTTGGTAATGACCACCATCTCAAACGCATAACCAGACCAAATTGAAAAAGTCTGTTTACTCGCTTCATTTCTCCAATACCCCTTAGAGAAAGAAGCAACATCATTTTTACTAAGCTCTTTAACCCATTTATGATGAAATAAAATATAAGGGTCCGCAATAATATATTTAACCTCTCTACTCTTTTGATTAAATTTTGAAATACCTTGGATAAATCCACATAAAAGTAGTTCATCTACCGTATCTATTAGTCGTTTTCCAACAGATAGCTCTAATTTTTTAGAGATTTCTTGCATGGTAAATCCTACTCTTTTCGTACATAAAAGGTCAACAATAGATTTATAAAAATCTGCTCTATTCATAAAAAGAGAGTTGAAAACTTTATCATATTCACTGTGCATCAGACCATGAATATTAAAAAATAGGTCATCTATATTTTCATGAATACTCTTTTCTGGATTAAGATAAGAAAGATACTTAGCAACCCCTCCAAAAACCATATAAGTATCTGTTACCATCTTATTATCAAGATGAAAACCTTTGACATCAAGTAAATACTCTTTTGTCTCTTTTAAGTCAAAGGGATACATGGGTATTTTCAATGTTAATCTATTATGTAAAGGTCCAACTGCATCTTCAAAAATCTTACTTTTTATCCATGAAGCGTTTGAGCCACAAAGAATCATAACCACATTGGCTCTAACTTCACAATAGGTATTCCAAAAATAACCAAGAGCTGAAAGAAAATTTCCTTTAGTAGAGGGATCTATCCAAGGTATCTCATCAATAAAAATTATTACTTTTTCTTGATGGTCTCTTTTTTTAACTTCTTCATCAATGGTTCTTTTCAAAAACCGAAATGCATCACTCCAATTTTCAATACTTTTTGTAGGATCAACTTTAAACCATTCATAGACCTGCTCTATGAAGTTATCTATTTGAGTACTTGTTGACATATTAGCTGTTCCTGTAAATTCAAAGAACAGACATTCATTTCTATACTCTTTAAACATATAGTTAACCAAATAAGTTTTACCTATTCTTCGTCGTCCATAGATTGCCACGAGTGAACTTTCGTCTTTATCACACAAATCATTAAGTATTTGTACTTCTTTTTTACGACCTATCATAAAACACTCCTGTAGAAATAGTAATGTAACCCACTATTTAAGAATACTTATATCACTTTAAGACTTAATAAATGATATAAATATATATTTTATAGTACTTATATCACTTATGATTAAAAATTATTACTATAATCATAAATATGGCTTTGTAAAAAGACAAACTACCGTACAAACAATCAAAAAGAATTTAAGAAAAAAAACCCAAATTTCACTAAAATAACATCATGTCAAAATATAAAATAACTTTCAGCTACCCTACTCAAATAAGTCATCCAAACAAACTCTGGAAATATTCAAAGAGTGAGCTTCTGCATTCATTTTTACACCATAAGAAGTTAATAACACCAATCTAAGTTCTGATTTTTTCTTTGAATTTAATCCATATTTTTTAAACATATTTAGCTTGTTTTTTATATTCTTAGCATACTCTTTAGAGATAACATATTCACTGTTATAATACTTACACTCCAAAATATCAAAAATACTGTTTCCATAATTGACAACCATATCAATCTCTGCTCCCTGCTCCTCTTCACTCTTTGCAATGTGCTGCCAATGATACACTCCAGAGAAAAATCCTAAACGACCAATTGCAGTTAAATATAGACGAATATTTACAATAATTACTATTTCAAATGCATAACCAGACCAAACTGCATAAGATTGAGAACTGGACGTATTGAGCCAATAATTGTTAGGCAAAGAAGCAATATCGTTTCGACTAAATCCTTTTATCCACTTATGATGAAACAAAATATAAGGGTCAACTATCATATAGTTAACATCTCTTACAGAATTACCGTATTTTGATAAGCCTTTAATAAAACCACACTCTTCAAGTTCTGAAATGGCTAAACGTAACTTTGCTCCTAGCTTCTCATTAAGTCCTTTAGAGATATCACTTAAGGAATAACCTGCTCGTCTAGTACAAAGCAATTCAATTACCGATTTATAATAGTCTGCTTTATCTGCAAAAAGAGAAGAAAAAAGTTCATCATACTCTCTATACATTGAACCATGAATCGAGAAAAAAAGTCTATCAATATTTTCAGCACTTGACTCATTAGGATTTAAAAAAGATAAATATTTTGCAACCCCTCCAAAAATCATATAGATATCTGTTACGGTTTTATTGTCAATCATAAAACCTTTGTTTTCTAGTAAATACTCTTTGGTCTCTTTTAAATCAAAAGGGTACATTGAGATTTGATGAGTGACTCTTTGATAAAGAGACCCTCTGGCATTCTTTAATATTTTATTTCTAATCCATGAAGAGTTTGAACCACAAAGAATTAATACAACATTTTCTCTCTTTTCACACCAAGTATTCCAAAAGTAACCTAATGCAGAAAGAAATCCACCCTTATTTGACCTATCAATCCAAGGAACTTCATCTAAAAAGATAATGACTTTCTCTTTATGCTCTCTTTTTTTTACCTCGTCATCGATGGTACGTTTTAGAAATCTAAACGCATCACTCCAATTTTTAATTTCAAAAGTTGGTTCTGCTTGAAACCACTCATATATTTGGTCTATAAAATTATCAAGTTGCCCTCTTTTCTCTCCATCATACGCTCCTGTAAATTCAAAAAAAAGACAATCTTGACGATGTTTTTTAAACATATGGTTCACAAGATACGTTTTACCAATACGTCGCCGTCCATAAATGGCAACCAATGAACTCTCACCTAACTCACAAATTTCATTTAAAAGTTTAATTTCTTTCTTTCTACCAATCATTCAATACTCCATTACTCTTAAAAGATAAAATAACTATGCTAATAAATTAGTTATTTTACATATTATCACATTAAACATGAAATAACTATTCTATTTTAGGTATTTATATCATATGTATCTATTATACTTGATATGATTCCCTAAACTTTTAGCTTATATCTTTCAAAAAATTAAAACTCATAGCCCTCAGCCACATTATCCCAATCAACGGTTTTGATAGTAACAAAATATATAAAATCTAACTACACATGTAGTTAGATTTTATATTTCTTTAAAAGAATAGAAAGTTCATTATTGAAGTCTTTCTTTTCAACTTCTTCCAAAGAAGAAATTTTCTTGTTTAATTTTAAAAGTTTACTCTTAATCTCTTTTATCACATTTTCCTCCTCTAACTTTTCTTTTTTATACAAAGTCTTCATAAAATAGTTTTTAGCATC
>DQTM01000189.1 GCA_015662785.1 Sulfurospirillum arcachonense
AAATATACTTAAAAAAAAAGGTGACTCCAAAGAAAAAATAATATCGTTTATATCAAAAATCCTTACAGAAGATATAAAAATTGAAGATTATATGAATGATTTATTTAACAATAATAAATTAGCTACAGCAAGAGTATTATGTGTTACCAAAGACTGTTTAAATGATGCAATGTGGGCACATTATGCATCAAACCATTCAGGTTGTGTTTTAGAATTTAGGCACTTACCTGAATATGATACATCTTGGTCTGAAGCAAGAGAAGTAAAATACATTAATGGAGAAAGAACAATAGGCTCTTGTTTAGACTTTTTATTATATGGTGATACGCCTGAACTTAGAAAAAAAACAGTAGATTTAATTTGTTATACTAAAAATGAAAATTGGTCATATGAAAAAGAATGGCGTCTTATGACTTGGAGGACTGAAGAGAAACAAGATTATGGAGATTATAAATTTTATCCTCAAGAGCTAGTATCAGTTACATTTGGCATAAATATAACAGAAGAAAATCGATCAGAAATAACTACTATAATTCAAGAAAGGTATGTGCATTGTGCTTTATATAAAGTATTTATAAAAAATGGTGAGCTTCAATTAAAAGATATTAAACAAGAATAAAACATACAACAAAAAGCCATCTTGACAAATTTAACCTATTTGGTTAATATTATATTTAAGAAGGATTTTAATGCAAAAAAGAGTTTCGCACTATAATTTAGATTCTATTAAAGAACTAATTAGTGCTAACCAGTATTTTATTACTCAAAGTGCAAGACAAGGTTATTTTGAACTTGGCTTTGATGATGATAAAGTTATAAAAATAATTATGAGTCTTGTAAATAAAGACTTATACAAATCTATGACAACTTATCATGATAATAAAATTTGGCAAGATGTGTATTATAAAACTATTGATAACATTGACCTCTACATTAAACTTCAAATATCAGATAAAGCAATCGTAATATCTTTCAAGGAGCGAACATGACAAACTGTCCTATTTGTAATGGTGAAGTTGAGTATAAAACTGAACTAACAACATACACATATAAATCACATAAAACACAAGTGAGCCAATCAGGTGAATATTGTTTAGAATGCAAAGAAGCTTTTTTATCTCCAAAAGATTTAAAATCAACAAAAATAGAGATTGCTAATTTTAAAAGAGAAGTTGACCATTTTCTCACAACTGACGAATTAAAAAGAATAAGAAAAAAACTGCATATAAACCAACAAGAAGCGGCAACAATTTTTGGTGGGGGAATAAGAGCATTTCATAAGTATGAAACTGCTGAAGTTACACAGAGTAAACCTTTAGATATCTTGTTTAGACTGATAGATAGTAATAAGATTTCTTTTGACGACATTAAGAGAGTAGCTGTCTAAAACATCTAACAAATTCGAGGAGACGAATAATTTACCTAAAGGAAAATTATCGCTCACGACGAACGTTATGAGTCTATCGTAAGCACCTTGCTTAAGATTAGAAAATCAAGAAATAAAGACATTCTACATGTAGAACATACTCTACATGTAAAAAGAGCTAAAAAGCCTTCAAAAACTAAAGCTAATGAAGTTCCGGGGACAGTTTACCTAATTATTATTTTTGTCATGTTGATTTTCATTTAAGAAAACTTGCCGCTTTGTCTACCGTACCAATATATTGCTACTTTAAAACTCTCTTTTTATTTTAGCTGATTTTGCTATGAGGTATTATGCGAGGCTACTTAATTATTTAAGCACAATCTACATGTAAAGCTTTAACCTTAAACGGACTTAGAACTGTTTACATGTAAAGATATTTTTTGTGCTATAATATCTTTAAAAAAGGAGTTATCATGGGTGCTTTACAATTGAGTTATATGCCGATGATTAATCTCAATTTCTTTTCTAGTGCTGTACATAAAATAAAAGGTACTTTTGATGAACTACAACATAAAGCTTTATGTCAAACTATTTCTTTGATTATTACTGAATTAAATATATCTACAAACATGGCTAAAGAGTTACATGACGTTAAGTACTTAGAGGCTATAAAACAAGTTGATTTTGATAGTGTGTATGATAAGCATGATTTTGTAAAAGAAGAAATTACATTTTTGTACGAAGCTTTAGAAAACAATGAAGATAAAAAATCGAAAGAATTACTTACTCTTTTAGATGATCTTTTAGATGAATGCGCCAAATATGAGTGGGCTTGTGGTGATTTAGAGCATATGATTATTGAGGATAAACGTGCAAGTTGAGTTTAACAAGAGGTTTACAAAGTCATTAAATAAAAACAAGCTTTTAAAAACAGAAGATGTTATAGGACTTATAGAAGAGTTTTTAAAAGACATGAATCAAAGTTCATTTGATAACAAGCATATAAAAGGCTGTTCCAACTATAAGAACTTATGGCAAATAAGAGTTAATCGTAATTATAGAATTTTGTATCTAAAGTTTGATGATTATCTTGAATTTCGTTTCATAGGCTCACATAATGAAGTTGAAAGACTTATAAAGAATTGCTAAACAGTTCCAGAATTAAAGTGGATAGGCTACTTTTCTAAATAAATCCCTATATTTAGGGCTTTAACTAATCATAAGTGTCTTTATTTTTGTGTCTAACCTAATTGTAATTTAGCTATCTTATTTTAAAATATATTTTGTTATTATATTTAAACTTATGATGATTTATTTTTCCTTTAGTGTGGTAGTTTTATAATAAATTTAGCGCCATTTTCAACATTATTTGCTTCTATAGAACCTTTAAATTGATTTTGAATTACTAGTTTTGACATATAAAGACCTATTCCAGTTGATGGAGTTTTCTTTTTACTAGTAAAGGGTTTGAAAATATCTTCTATTGGTTCTACTTTGATGCCACCTGCATTGTCTTGTATACATAAAACAATATTTTCTTTTTCATCTTTTAACGTTATATGGATAGATGGATTTTTAGGATTACGAAGTTTGATTACGTCATTTATATTTTGGATTATGGACAGAACAATATGAGCCAAAGAGTTAGCATTTCCATAAATCTTGATTTTAGAATCAATATCTTGAATGAGTTCTATCTGATTGAGATTAAGTGTAGAATCTACTATCTTTAAAGCTTGGTTGATAGAAACAATAGGGTTAAACTCACTACTATCTGTTTTTTTGTAAAAGTCCTCAAAGTTAGTAATAGTTTCACTCATAAACTGGATGATGTCTTGATTTTTCTCAGCTTCTTTTATAAGTTCTGGGTCTTTCATCTTTTTCTTTATGTACATACAGTTGAAGTTTAGTTGGGTTAGTGGTTGTCTCCATTGGTGAGCTATGATTGCTATCATCTCTCCAAGGGCAGCAAATTTTGCTTGTTGTTGTAGCATCTTGTCATTTAGTTTCTCTTTTGATATATCTTGTATGCTTATTACGATGGCTAAGTCTCTGTTTTCTCCACTTTTTCCAAAAGATATTCTGATAGGAAATTTTCTACCTTTTTTATCTATGGCTTCTACTTCTTTTGCATTTTCATCTCCCTCTAGCTCCGAAGGAATTATATTTTTAAAAGATGCTTGATTTATCATCTCTTTCCTGTCATAACCAAATATATCTTCTGCTTTTTTGTTAAAAGTTCTGATTTTTTGCTCAGAATCAAGCGTTATAATAGCATCGTTACTTAATTCAATCACAGCATTAGAATAGTCTTTTTCTTTTGTAATTTCTTTCGTTTTTTTGTTTATACTTCTGTTTGCTGGCATAAATATAAAAAGAGCTTCAAAAAGCAGTGTCAATAATGTAGAAATTAGGATATAAAATTCAACTTTTTTTAGTTTCTCTGTATAAGCTTGAGCCTCTTCAAGATATACCTTAACGGCTTTTTCTATATCTATTAAAAGTTTTTCTGAGTTTTGAAGTACATAGTTTTGGCTTCGTCCATCTCTATTAATAGAGAATTTTTTAGCATGATATAAATACTCTTTTACTTTTTTGTCAAGGTTTATATTTTCCCCGAAGTAAACATTTTTGAGTTTATTAGACATATCATGAGAAATAAGTTTATTATGAGAATTTTCCATTAGGGTAATATTTTGTTTTAGAAGACCTATCTTATAATATATAGCAAAAAATGCAATTTGCTTAGTTAAAATTCTTTGTTTACCACTTATGTTAATCATTTTTGCATTATTAGATTGGCCGCTAAGTAGGTGGTCAAGATTTAAGTAAGCTAGTGTTGAAAGTAATGCTATAATAATCAATGCAAGAATATATCTTCTTGTAAAAGTTAACCTTCCGAACATAAGAACCTTTTAATATAAAATACAGCATACTATTATAGTATAAGAAAAATTAGATAGTGCATAAGGTAAGTTTATATGTTAGAAAAGCATGAAATTATTTTAAATAAAAGTTCAATTCTTTTAGCTGAAGATGACCAAAATGTGAGTGAGAGTTTTGAGAGAGTTTTGCTTCTGTTTGTAGATAAAGTTTATAGAGCCCAAAATGGTGAAGAGGCCTTAAAGCTGTTTAAAAAATATAATCCTGATATCATCATTACAGATATAAAAATGCCAAAGATGAATGGACTAGAACTTATAAAAAAAATAAGAGAAGATGACCATGACACGCCCATCATAGTTACTAGCGCATATACAGACCAAGACTTTTTACTCGAATCCATAAAACTTTCTTTGGTAGAGTATGTGGTAAAACCTATAAAAGAGAGTGATCTGAATAGACTTTTAAATGAGTGCGCCAAAGTACTTGAAAAGAAAACAACAACTATTATCGAGTTAAACTCTACATGTAGATATGATTTTGACAATAAAGTCTTTACATGTAAAGATAAAAATATAGTTTTAACGCACAAAGAGGTAGAGTTTTTTGAAATTCTTTTAGCTCATCGTGGAACTTTAGTAACTAAACATGCTATAGAAGATAAACTCTACATTTATGAAGAAGCACCACCAAGTGCTTTGAAAAATCTCGTTTTTAAACTTCGTAAAAAGATAGGTGACAACTTAATAAAAACAGTCAATAAACTCGGCTATATCATAGAATAATAACAAGTTTTATCATAGCGACCCAAAAGAAACCTTAGGTAATGTACAATTTCACATAGTTATTTGATAGTTATCAATGAAATAATGAGGTTGTGGCACTATAATGTGTTACTAAGGCAAACAAAAAGGAGCAAATGTGATGAAAAACATTTTTACAAAATTATCTATTTTGACTGCTTCTACTGCACTGTTAGCGACTATGTCGGTAGCATCGGGTGGAACGATAGAAAAGATAATGAAAGAGAGAGGTCTTAGCGAACAAGATCTTGTTAGAGCGGCTAAGACATACTTACCAACAGGTGGGCGTGATGAGTTCGTTGTGTTTAGTTCAGGTGGACAGAGTGGCCAGATATTGGTTTATGGCGTTCCATCAATGAGACTTTTAAAATATATTGCTGTATTTACTCCAGAACCATGGCAAGGTTATGGTTTTGATGAAGAGAGTAAAAAAGTATTAAGACAAGGTAATATTAGAGGTAGAGAGATAAACTGGGGTGATACTCACCATCCAGCACTTTCTGAAACTGATGGTAAATATGATGGTAAATGGCTAGTTATTCAAGATAAGGCAAATCCAAGAATTGCTGTCATAGATTTAGCAGATTTTGAAACAAAACAGATTGTTGTTAATCCGATTTTTAAATCAGATCATGGTGGATCATTTTTTACACAAAATAGTGAGTATATTTTAGAAGCATCTCAGTATGCAGCTCCATTTGACAATAATTATCACCCAATTGAGGATTATAAAGAGACTTATCGTGGTGGTGTTACAATGTGGAAATTTGATCCAAAAATTGGTAGAATTGATGAAGAAAAGTCATTTACAATAGAATTTCCTCCATATATGCAAGATTTAACAGATGCTGGTAAGTTTATATCTTATGGATGGGGCTTTACTAACTCATTTAACACTGAAATGTATACTGGTGGTATAGAAGTTGGAATGCCTCCATTTGAAGCTGGTATGAGCAGAAATGATACTGACTTTTTACATGTATACAATTGGAAGAAATTAGCTGAAGTTGCAAAAGATCCAAAAAATGTAAAAATAGTCAATGGACATAGAATTGTTCCTATGGACGTGGCTATTAAAAATGATGCACTATTTTTAATCCCAGAACCAAAGTCGCCTCATGGTGTTGATGTTGACCCAACAGGTCAATATATCGTGGTTTGTGGTAAGCTAGATACTCATGCTTCAGTTTATGATTTTAAAAAGATTCAAAAACTAATAGCAGATAAAGAGTATGCAGGAAGAGATCCTTATGGTATACCTATCTTAGATATGAAAAAAGCACTTCATGGACAGGTAGAATTAGGACTAGGACCTCTACACAACCAGTATTCTCCTGTAGATGGTGAGATTTATACATCTTTATATGTTGATTCTCAAGTTGTAAAGTGGAATTTTAAAACTCTAAAAGTTTTAGATAAAGAAAATGTTCACTATAACATTGGTCACCTTGCAGGTATGGAAGGAAAGTCAGCTGATCCTCAAGGAAAGTATATAATTGCGCTCAATAAACTTTCTATCGATAGATTTCAGCCAGTTGGTCCTCTTCATCCACAAAATCATCAGTTGATTGATATTAGTGGAAAGACTATGGATTTGTTAGTTGATATGCCAATACCTCTTGGTGAGCCTCATCAAGCAGTTGCAATTCGTGCTAGTAAACTACATCCTCGTGTAAGATATCCAATGGGTTTAAACACTAGAACAGGTGAAATTCATAAAGGTAAAACTTTAGCAGGTCAAGAGAGAGTTGAGAGAAATGGTAATAAAGTTACTATTTATTCAACACTTGTAAGATCTCACATAAATCCTGAGAGAGTTACAGTAAATAAAGGTGATGAAATTACATGGTACTTGACAAATCTAGAACGTGCTCAAGATGAGACTCACGGTTTTACAGTTGATCATCACAATGTACATGCTTCACTTGAACCAGGTAAAACTTCAACTGTAAAGTTTATAGCTGATAAAGAAGGTATATTCCCTTACTATTGTACAGAATTTTGTTCAGCACTTCACCTTGAAATGATGGGTTATTTGATGGTAAAAGATCCTAACAAAAAATATGTTAGTGCTCAAAAACTTAAAATGAAAACAATGAGTAAAGCAGAGTTAAAAGCAGAGTACGATAAGACAGCTTCTGTCAATACTGCAACTGACGCTGTTATTCAAAGTGTAGTTAAATTCTTAAAAGAGAATCATTATGAGAAGTATCCAGTTGTTAAAGCGCTTGTAGTTGATGCACTTGATCAATATGGAAAAATTCCAGGACAGAAAAAACTTTCAGATGAAGCTTTAAAAAAAGGCGATATTGAAAAAGCAATTCTTTTTGAAAACATGATTTGGCAGTATATGATTAAGACTGCAGATGTTGGAATCAGAGCAAAAGATACCCTTGTAAGATTGATTGCTACGAAACAATCTCCTGCTGTAGTAGCCGGTGAAGCTGCATTTGCTGAGGGTGGTTGTAGTGGTTGTCACGTTATTGGAAAAGTTAGTTCAGGTCCTGATTTAACTGGTGTCCTTTCCCGTCATGAGAATGGCGAAAAATGGGTTGCTGAGTTTATTAAGAATCCAAATCACAAGTATGATGAGCCTTATATTGGAGCAATGATAGATTATTTCAATCTAAAAATGCCTAATCAAAATATGAGTGACCAAGAAATTCAA
>DQTM01000195.1 GCA_015662785.1 Sulfurospirillum arcachonense
GCCACCTTATTGGTGGTGTAAATTTTTAATGAATGTGCCTTGAGTGCAATGATAGATAATATTTTTAATTTTCTATTGCATAATTTGGGTTTAAAGCTGTCATTTTCAATCGGAGCGATACTAAGAAACTTGTTTACCCAGTAGTCAGTGACTTTTTGGTGAATGTCTATATTATAAATGTGGTATCCAGTATCAGCATCATCATTTATGATAAAACAGCCTTTTTCTATCTTGCTTGCATTTATCCCTTCATCTGTTCCTAGTGTTAAAGTATCATGGCTTTTAAGTACTTTGAAAAACATATCTTTTTTTTCTACTTTATATATATCGATAACATCTAGAAATTCTTCATCAAATTTTATATCTTTAAAATGCACTATAAGAAGCTCGCCCATCATGATTTTAGGATGAGTAGAAGCATCGTAAAGATGATTTGCAATGTGTTCTGCTGAGTTAGCAAAATCATTATTTTCAAAGATATTTTTTGTGTACATGTAGACTTCATTGAACTCTAAACTAGAACTGTGAGAAAAATGGTGTAAGTTAGTCTCCAATTGAAAAGGTTTTAAAAAATAGTGAAGTAGTTTTTTCTCTAGTTCTGGCTCCACACTTTGAGGATGATGAGACAGGTAAACTCCCTCATCTTTTTGCTTGTTTCCTACTTGGTGTATTATTAGTTTATCTATACTTGCATTTGAAAAGTCCATTGGTTATCCTTTAAAATGAAACTTTATTATTTCATCCCTAAGACAGACGTAAAATCTACTTAGTTATAATAGTTTTATGAAAAAAACAAATGCCGCTCGGATATTAGACAAGCATAAAATTGATTATGAAATTTTAGAATATAGAGTCGATGAAAATGATTTGAGTGCTCTACATGTATCACTAGATACAAACACAGATATAAAAACAATCTTTAAAACTTTGGTAACAGTAGATGAAAAAAATCAGCCTATTGTCGCTTGTATTGCTGGTGATGAAGAGCTTGATTTGAAAGCTTTGGCAAAAGTGGCTGAAGTGAAGAAGTGTAGCATGTTGCCATTAAAGGATGTTTTAAAAATCACTGGTTACATGAGAGGAGGCTGCTCTCCTTTTGGCATGAAAAAACAGTACAGAACGTTTATAGATGTTGATGCACTCCTACATGTAAAGATACAAGTAAGTGCAGGGGTAAGAGGACAACAACTTTTGTTGATCCCAAAAGAGTTTGAAAAAGCTTTACATGTAGAGTTTAAAAGAATCATTCATGCAACTCATATCAGCTAGTAATTTACTATATTTACTCATCCCCATTTTTGTTGTTGGTTATTTTTATTTTCGTTGGGTTGGCAATAAACTAGAAATACTATATGCAAGTGCTAGGATGTTGCTTCAGCTTTTGTTGGTTGGTTATCTTTTAGCGTATCTTTTTGAAGCAAAGACATCTTACCTGAGTATAGTTATAATTATTGTTATGATAAGTGCGGCAAGTCTTATAACCTTGCGAAACATAACTCATAAAAATTTGCAAGTCTATAAAAGTGTTTTTGTCGCTATTTTTATAGGTGGTAGTCTAAACCTTGTTTTGGTTATCTATTTTGTTTTGGATTTAGATTCATTTAGTGAACCAAGATATGTGATTCCCATAGCAGGCATGTTATATGCAAACTGTATGAATGCAGTATCACTTGTAGCCGAAAGATTTGAAAAAGAGAGCCAAATTTACTCTTACGAAGAGGCGAGAGCTATCTCGTTTAGAGCTTCTCTTATTCCTCAGATAAACTCCTTTTTAGCAGTTGGTTTAGTCTCACTTCCAGGAATGATGACAGGACAGATACTAGCAGGAACGGATCCCATAGTCGCAGTTCGTTACCAAATCATGGTTATGTTTATGGTTTTGGGAAGCTCTGGCATCAGTACTATACTCTACCTTTTGCAAAAAAAAGATTAGGCTTCAACTACAAACTGCCCCATCATGCCTGCATCTTCGTGTTCTAGTATGTGACAGTGGTACATGTAAGGTCTATTTTTACTTGCTTCGTGATTAAAAACAACCATTATTTGTACTGTTTCTCTTCCATATACTAAAACTGTATCTTTAAGCCCAAGTTCATTACTAAGTGGTTTTTGTCCATTTCTTGATATGATTTTAAAGGCAGTTCCATGAACATGGAAAGGGTGAGGTCTTGGACTTGGATTTTTTATCTCCCAGATTTCAAAGGTATCTTTTTTTACTACTTCATCTATCCTATCCATTGCCATCTGTTTTCCATTAATTCCAAGCCAACCCATTCTCATGTTGAGCTCAAACACTCTTTTATTTACTGCTTTTGCATTGTCATAATCGTTTACATGTAGAAGTGTTTTTGGAAGAGTTGATGGGCTTGGTTTTGTATTTTTAACTATTACTTTCATAAGAGCTCTTTTGTTGATAGCATCTCCCCAAAATAGAGTTTTACCTGCAAGTTTAGAAAAATCAACTATTATCTCGGCTCTTTCTCCAGGAGCTAAAATAAAGTTTTTTAGTTTAACAGGTTTTGGTAAAAAACTAGAATCTCCAGCTACCTGATAGAATTCATGACCATCTTCAAAAGTCAAATTATATATGCGTGCATTAGCTCCATTTAAAATTCTAAATCTGATTGCTTTTGGTTCAACTTCAACAAATGGGTCACTTATACCATTGATGAGGTGAACATTTCCAGTTACACCCATCATAGTGTCGTGCATACCTTGTTTGTACATAAACTGCCCAGTGTTATCAAACCGTCTATCTTGAATAACAAGTGGAATATCATCTATGCCATACTCTTTAGGAAGAGCAAGTTTTTTTGAATCTTCATCATCAATTATAAACAGTCCAGCAATACCTTTGAAAACTTGCTCCCCAGTTTTATGCATAGCATGAGGATGATACCAAGCCACACAAGCTCTTTGATTTATGTCTATATCTGCACTCCAAGAAGTGTTTGGTTTTATAACACTGTGAGGTCCACCATCACTACTGCCTTTTACTTTGAGTCCATGCCAGTGCAGAGTTGTTATTTCATCAAGAGAGTTCTTTACATGTATAAGAATTTTATCTCTATTTTGCACTCTTATGGTTGGTCCTAAAAAGCTTCCATTGACTCCATAAGTATCTGTTAAAGCTCCATTGAGAAAGGAGGTTTTACCTTTTTGAACATTAAGATTAAATACTTTTGTACCATTTTTTACTTCATATGAAGCAAGAGGAGGAACAACTAGGGCTTCACTAAACTGCTCTTTAAATGAGATAATGTTTTTGTTTGTTTTTTTTGCATAGAGAGAACCAGCCATTAAAACTGAGCCAAATTTGATAAAATTTCTTCTTTTCATAGGTATCCTTGTAGAAGGATTTTATCTTTTTTATGTGGAAGCAGTGTGTAGTATTAAGAATGGCTATTAATATTAGATATAATAGACTCTAAGCAAATAAAAAAAGGGTAATTATGCTAAAAATATTTGATAAAATGAGAAGTTTTTATAAATTAAAATTTAGTTATCAGCAAGATAGCAAAAATATAGAAAAATTAACAAGATGGTCTGTATTGTTAATAATAATTTTGGATATTTTTGTTTATAGTAGTATTCAAATGGGTATAAATTTTCAAACTTCAACTATAAATAATCCAAATACAAAATTTACATATCAATGCCGAAACCTAGTAAAAAATAGCTCAAATATCAAAGATTATAATTGGCATGGGTATCGTGCAACCAACAATAGCTCATATAGGAATACAGATCATATATATAGAAATGGAACTACAGTTGCAAGTAAAAATGTAATTAGAGATATAAGGCAAAAAGAGTTAGACAGTAGATGTGCGCATATAAAAGAACAAAGTACGTTGATAGCCAATACGCAAGAGTTAAAAAATATAAAAACAAGTATAAAAAGTTTAGGAAAACAAAATTCTAAACATCTTAAGAGTTTAAAATATATACAAAATAACTACAATACTGTTTTATTTGAAAAAATCGCTAACCAAGATGAGTCAAAATCTATTTTGGAAATGAACTTAGAGAGTAAAAATATAAAAGTAAAATATGATAATTTGCAAAATAAAATAGCTCATACAAGAAAAAGCATAGAGAGTTTAAAAAAACAGTTCAGCACCCATAAATTGGTAGTCAATTTATACGAATATATAAAAACGAATAAAACAAAAATCCAAAGTGATTATAAAAAAGAAAATAGTAGATATTTTTTGAAAAAAGCTGGGATTATAGTCTTGTTTTTACTGCCAATAGTTTTACTATTTTACTGGCAAATGAATGTTCAAAATACAAAAAGACACTATACAAAATACATAATCTTTAAAAATATTTTCACTATTTCAATGATATTTTTAATCATAAATACAATTAGAATTATTTACAATTTTATCCCACACACATTTATAGAAAAAGTTTTAATGTTTTTTTATAATATTCAAATCCCTTTTATAGCTTATTATTTACTGTTGACTTTGGGAATCGTAGTTTTTAGTTTTATTATTTTGAAATTACAAAATTTTAACAAAAACAAGAAAAAGACAACAATTACTTTTATAGAAAGTTATAGATTTAGTAAATGTGATAAATGTGGAGTTAAAGTTGATTATTTGCAAATGAATTATTGCCCAAATTGTAGCAATACACTAAAAATACCCTGCCCTAAATGTGGAGTACCTACGATTAAAAATCTTGATCATTGTTTTAATTGCAGTGAAAAAATAGATGAATAAAGAAACTTTTTTAAAGATAAATCATTGCATTTTATAGAGTGTTGCTAAAGCATAAAAGATTATAAATTTCATATGTTACACAGGAGTGTAGGTTCTATTGGAATAAAAAATGTGGTTCAATTACCAAAATTCAAGGTAAAAAAGATAGGCTACTTTTCCAACACATTACCACTCTATTTTACTTCTGAATAGATGTAGTTATATTGAGTAAACCCCTAAATATAGGAGTTTACTTATTAAAGTAGCCTGTCCTCTTTAATAAATGTACTAGTAAACATCATCTGTAAAGTTTCTGATAAACACAAACTAAAAACTCTACTAAGTGGAGGAGTTTTTCAAAATAGAACGCTACTAGAGAATCTAATAGCTAAAAAGAAAGATATAATTTTTCAAAATAAACTACCCATAAATGATTGAGGAGTAGTTGTAGGGCAGTTGATGCATGTAGTGGAGTAAACTTACTAACTGTTTAAGGAACAAAATGTTCTTTTAATGGATTAGGTGACAAATACCAAACATAGTGTTCTAATATTTGCTATATTTTCATTAAAAGAACACTTATTTTTTAAGATTAAGAAGCAATTTTAAAATTATCTATTAAAGTAGCCTAATTTAGGTCACTTTGTGATTTTAAATAGAACACTTTTAGTGATAGTTAATTGTCATAACAAGAGGTGTTTATGCTA
>DQTM01000259.1 GCA_015662785.1 Sulfurospirillum arcachonense
ATCATCTTTTTTGGTTCTCTTTTTTTCATATCAAATCCACCAATAGATTGATGTTTTCCAACAGCTGAAGCAATTAGTTTTAGTTTAAAACCATTTATCTCTCCTATAAAATCATTTTTGGTATCTATCCAACTTGGATACCAACCATTAGTAAACAGTGCAGGAGTTAAAAGATAGAGTTTAAAACGATTATTACTAAGATTTTCAATTTTGGGAACATCTAAACTATCTATCTGTTCAAAAGTAGCACCTTTGGCTTCTCCTCCAAGTCGCATAAGTCCACTGCGTTCAAATGCTAAACCATCAAAATCTACAACTATTTTCAAATCCTTATACCTTAACATCTCGACCCTATAGAGTAAGCCCTCACTTGTAGTTTTTGTCTTTCGATTTAAGCCTATACCTATTTTGCTCTCTCTGCTTATAAAGCTCTCTTCCTTTTCAAAAGAGCCTATGGTTTTGTTGAGTAAATACCTCTTTAAACTACTCTCTTTTAAGTAAGCCCTATCCAAACTATCTACATCATCTTTGGAAGAAAATATATACTTTAATGGACTGTTGGTCAAACGATTCTCTTCTAAATCCAAATTAATAACTTTTTCATTTAACTCAACACAATCTTTTGGAGAATGAAATATTAATCTGTTTTCATATTGCAAAGATATAAAATTTATCTTCAAATCTTTGCTGGGGTCATCATCTTCATTGGCTTTTGCTAGTTCACTTGGGTTATTGGCAAAATAAGTTGCTCTCAAAGCTCCATAAATAGTTGAAGGTGTAGGCAAAACCAAACTGTTACCCCAATTATCTCCCGATTTATCAAAAGGCTTTCCATCTTGAAAAATCAGAGTATCCAAGGCTTCTATCTCTATGGTCATTCTATCTCCTTATTTATAAATTTTGCAATGGCTAAAGCATCTGTAAAATTCCTAAACTCTTTAGTATAGAGAGTCGAAACCAAATTTTTCATATTCTTCACATTTGCATTTTCCATTTTTACAGAGCGTTTCAAAAGCCTCTCTATTTCAGTTGTTAGCAAAGATTTTCTCAGGTTTAAGTTTCCATCTTTATCTAACATAATTAAAAATTCTCTCTCTAAATTTGATATAAAAGAGTCTGAAAAATTATCTCGTAATTCAAGAACTATAGAGGCTATGGCTTCAACTTTATTATGTTTTATAACGACTTCTCGTATCTCTCCTGAACGCTTTAAAACCGTCAAACATACCGAATCTTTACCACTACTGTTTTTTGCTTTTTTCTCTGATTTTCTAGCCTCATTGAGAACCGTTCCAAGAGGAGTTTTATAGTGAGCTATCACAACACCTGCTGAAAAAGTAAAGTTATCACTTAGTCCATATTGTTCTTTTAAAGGTTCACTGATTAAACTGCTAAATTGACCATTTAACTCTTTTAAGACATCAAATAGATTGTTGATATTTACAAATCCTAAAAAGTCCTCTCCTCCTGCATATACCGTCATACCTTTTGGCTCTTTTAGTATCTCTTTTGCTTTTTTTGCAAAAGTCGCGAGATTTAAACTAATATCTTTATGAAACTCTTTTAATCTACTCGTATCATTTAATTTTTGACCAGAGAGCCATTTCCCCATATCATCACCATCAAACATAACTACAGCATAATAAGAGCTTTGTTTAAACTCCCTAATATCACTTTTAAACGCTTTAAACTCATTTTGACATTCACTTAAAGGGTAATCTATATCATTCTTGTTGAAAAAATCTTCAGTTAAATTCTCTTCATAAAAAAGCTGACTCTCACTATTTAAAAAGTTATATCTCTCTCGTATCTCTAAAGGAATATTCATAATAGCAATATCAGCCGTAGAGTCAAAACCTTTTTTTATGCTTCTTCTTTTTAGATAACAAACCCCACAAAGCCCCTCTCCTTTTTGTAAGTTATCCTCTTTTTTTGCATTTACGAGATTTGCTCTCTGCTCTTCTATATAAAACTGCATGGGCTTTTGATAAACAGCTACATTTCTCTCTCCACAAATAGAACATTTTCTACCTACTTCGCCCAACTGATTAAAAAACCTTGTATTCTTAGCACCTGCCAATCTATTTTCAACCTCATCAAAAGCTTTTTTATAATCTTCACTGTACTCACTAGCACTCCAATAGATTTGAAAAAAGTTCTCTATATGTAGCTTCACTATAGAAGATTCACTTTTATTTAAATCTTTAAAATACTCCAATACCTCATCACTTATATTTTGAGCAAAAGTTTTTAGTTCATCTTCACTATCAAAAGAGACTTCAACCAAAAATCGGTTAGGATATGAGCTTGAACCTTTAACATTCTGAGGAAAAATAACTTCTGCAGCACTTTTTTGAGCAGATTCTAGCCCAGTTCGAGACATTTCAGAAAGTATATGACTCCCACCATATAAATCTTTTAGTTTTCTAGCTTGTGAGATAAAGTCTTGAACAGGAGTTATGGTTAAAAGGAAAAGATATTTCATAGTATTGCCTTTTTGAAATCTATTAACCTTTGATTATCTATCCCTTTAGTAGCATTCAGCGTTGTAATAATAGGTCTATATTTTGTATTCTCTTTAATAATAGAAATATAAACAGGCGAAGCATATCTTCCACCCCGTATAGAGCCAAACATTCCATCTCCATTATGGTTATGAGTTGCTGAACTTATTGTTTTGATTAACACATTCATATCAACATACTCTTTTCCTATTTCTATATTTTTAATATAAGGATAATTATTGTTTAATTGATAAGAAAAACTTGAATTTATTTCAGAGATAAGATTTTGAATAGATTCAACACTTACACTATCTTGAATCTCAATACTTCCAAATCCTCTTCTAGCTCGTTGTCCTAAACCTCCCAAAATAGTACTAAGCTCAAAAATCTTTTTTATTTGAGTTAACTCTTCTCCTATCAGTTCTATATTAAAGTTTTGATTTTCTGTGTAGCCACTAATGGTAAATCTACTATTTTGTTTGTGAGGCAAAGGATTAACTTGTTCAGTTGTTAAGTGCATATTTGATAATTTTATACGAAAACTACTTTTCAAAGCATTACCATCTCCTGCTCCACCAAAAATTGCCGACTCTTGATTCTTTAACTCTTCAAGCGATAGATTTCCATGTATTGCTCTCCACCAAAACCTCATAGCCCCTTTTATAGCAGGTGGTCTTAATTCTGCTATCCCTGTATCTTCTCCATGCATTAACATTGGAGTTATTAGCTTACATTCATAAGTTTCTCTTTCCATTTTTTTCCTCTCTTTTCAATTTATTCGGTGTCCCCGAACCTACAAATCTACAACCTCAATCCGACCAAGCCCCATAACCGTCTGCTTACCCACAGCAATCAC
>DQTM01000029.1 GCA_015662785.1 Sulfurospirillum arcachonense
GAAGCTAGAAAATCTGCTGAGATAACCCATAACCACCCTGAAGGAATAAAAGGGGCAGAGGCTACGGCATTGGCTATTTTTATGGCTCGAAAAGGGAAGAGTAAAGAGCAGATAAGAGAACGAATAACTACAGAGTTTGAGTATGATTTGAGCAAAACAGTAGATGAAATACGACCTGATTATAAGTTTGAGGTCTCTTGTGCTAAGTCTGTGCCTGAGTCGATTATCTGTTTTTTAGATTCTGATTCATTTGAGGATTGTATTCGTAACTGTATTTCACTTGGTGGAGATGCAGATACTATGGGAGCCATTGCAGGTGGTATTGCTGAAGCTTATTATGGAGTGCCTAAGGAGATAGAAGCGAAGATAAATGGGTATTTGTCAGATGAGTTTGTGGGGATTTTGGTGAGGTTTAGGGAAAAATGGAATTAATTTTGTAGCTCTTACTATGGGTTTGATGATGTTATAATGAACCTAAAATTAACAAAGGCATAAAAAATGAAAAATATACATAGTAAATTAGCAGAGTATGAAAAAAAATGTGATGAAGTTTTTTTATCAAAACATCTAAAAGGGTTGATAGAAGAAGCGATTAGTAAAGTAGAGCAGATAGAGCCATCTGATTTGTATGTTGTTTCTAAAGATATTATTTTGGTAGATGTTAGAGAACCTGAAGAGTTTGCTTCTGGGTACATAAATGCCCATGAAGTTTTGACCATACCAAGAGGTAAACTAGAATTTATGGCAATAGATAAAATAGCCAAAGAGTATGGAGATGATGCAAAGATTGTAACCTACTGTTTAAAAGGTCCAAGAGGTTCTTTGGCTGCTTTACAATTGCAGAAGATGGGGTTTACAAATGTACGCAATTTAAAAGGTGGTATTTTAGGGTGGTTAGCAGAGGGGAACAGTATTCATAGTTATTTGGGTGAGTTGTTGCTTGTGAAATGATGAAGTTAAAATACTACCTAATCATAGACCTAGAAGCAACCTGCTGTGCTAAGAGAATTATCACAAAAGAAAAAATGGAAATCATAGAGATAGGTGCTGTGATGATTGAGGCTAAGAGTTTAAAAGTTGTTGATGAGTATGAGACATTTATAAAACCTATACTTAACCCTACACTTACAACATTTTGCAAAACGCTCACAACTATAACTCAAGACGATGTCAATGAGGCTATGGGTTATAAAGAAGCATTGGGAGACTTTAAAAAGTGGTACAGTAAGTATGATGATTTTCTCTTTTGTTCATGGGGTGACTATGATAAAAATCAGTTTAAATTAGATTGTAGATTACATGATATAGCATTCCCTTTTTCTGATGAACATCTCAATATTAAAAAGCTATTTGCTAAAGAGCAGGGAATTAAACCTTGTGGTTTAGATACGGCTTTGGCTCATGTAAATTTAGAGTTGGTAGGTACGCATCATCGAGGCATTGATGATGCTCGTAATATGGGACGGTTGATGCCGTTTATTGTGTGTACTATACATCTTAGTTCTTAAATTAAAATGATAAAATATATAATATAAACAAAATTTGAAAAATTAGGATTAAAATTGAATAAGAAGATATATTCAGGCAACAAGATTAAAAAAGCTGGAAAAAAACTAATTAATACCCAAAACGATGAAGAATCTTTAGAAATTTTATCTTACTGGAGAGCATTACATAGTGAACCTTTAGATAAAGCATTTAAATATGTAGAAAAATATGGAATAGAGATTGATAAAAATATTCTTTTAGCTAAACGATTAAAAAGAACTGAGTCAATAGTTAATAAGCTAGGAAGGCTTAAAGGCGAAATCCAATTAAGCACTATGAATGATATTGCAGGGTGTAGAGCAATATTACCAACTCAAAAGAAGGTAAATAAACTTATTAATGAGCTAAATAAAAAGAAAGTATTTGAAATTTTTAGAGATTATATCGCTGAACCTAGAGAAAGTGGATATAGAAGTATTCATATGATTGGAAACTTTGAAGAAAAATCTAATAAAAAAAATATGAAAGTTGAATTACAAATAAGAACACATACTCAACATTCATGGGCAACAGCTGTTGAAATTGTAGATTTATTCACTAAAGACTCTATTAAAACAAATGAAGGAAGTAGGGAGTGGAGTAATTTTTTTATACATGTGTCAAAGTTATTTGTTTTATTTGATGATAATCCATATATCAATAGCCTAAAAAAGGATAATAAAAAAAATGAAAATAGCAATAATCTTATCTATAGTAAGATTTATCGGTATTTAGTAGAACAACTTAGGCAAAATCCAAAGCTTATAAAAGATGTTAAAATAGTATCAAAACTGACATCAAAATTAGAAGTTCTTAAAAAATTTAATTTATTTACTTCATCTATAAAGTTTACACATGAACAAAAAGATATTGTATTTAAAGATGGCTATATATTAATTATTATTGATAATATTGACAATAAGGTATTTAATATTGAAACTAACTTTTTCGATAAAAATTCTTTTGAACAGGCTACGGAAAAGTATTTACAGGTAGAAAAAGATATTCTTTTAAATAAACATTTTGTTACAGCATTAGTTTCTTCAAACTCAATAAATGAGATAGAGAAAGCATATCCAAATTATTTTGCAGACTCTACAAGTTTTATTAAGTATACATCTTTGGTTCAAGCATTAGATACACATTTTAATAAAGGTATTTTAAATAAGTGGTTTTAGAAAAAATGGCAGACAGAGTTTCAGAATTTTAGGGTCAGGTGATGAAAATAAACTTTTAAGTAAAAAATAGCTACAATCTCAAACCCAAAAAACAAGGAATCCCCAATGGCAAGA
>DQTM01000118.1 GCA_015662785.1 Sulfurospirillum arcachonense
CCAGATGAGAGTAAACCTAGCAATAGAGTTGCAAAATACCTTCAAAGCGTAGGGTATAAAATAATACCTGTCTATCCAAAGGAAGACTTTATATTGGGTGAAAAAGTATATAGAAGTCTTGAAGAGATAGAAGAAAAAGTTGATATGGTAGATATGTTTAGAAAAGCTTCATTTGCTGATGAGTTAGTAGAGATTGCTCATAAACGTGGTGATGTAAAACAGTTTTGGATTCAACTTGGGCTTGTAAATGATAAAGCATTTAAAAAAGCAACCGAGTATGGAATGATTGCCGTACAAAACAAGTGCACAAAAATAGAACATGAAAGATTAAAATGATAGCTTTAAGTGAAATAGTACAAGCAAAAAGAAAAATAAGTAAAATAGTAACTAAAACACCATTTGTTTTTGCTCCAATTTTAAGTGAGAAAACGAATACGAACGTATACCTAAAAAAAGAAAATTTACAACTAACAGGTGCTTATAAAATCCGTGGTGCTTACAATAAAATAGCATCTTTGAGTGAAGAAGCAAGAAGTAAAGGTGTTGTAGCAGCGAGTGCTGGTAATCATGCTCAAGGTGTAGGTTATAGTGCTAGAGAGTTTGGTATAAAAGCAACCATCATTATGCCTGAGGCAACTCCACTTTTAAAAGTTACAGGGACTAAAGAGCTTGGAGCTGAGGTTATTTTATATGGTGATAACTACGATGAAGCATATGCCTATGCGTTAAAGTATGCAAAGACGAATGATTTGACTTTTATACATCCTTTTGAAGATGAAAAAGTTATAGCGGGACAAGGAACTGTTGCTTTAGAGATGCTTAACGTTGTCAATGATTTAGATTTTGTAGTTGTTCCTATCGGAGGAGGAGGGCTTATTAGTGGCGTAGCAAGTGCTATTAAACAGCTTGACCCAAAGATAAAAGTTATAGGTGTTAATGCTAGTGGAGCAAATGCTATGCATGACTCTTTTAAGGCAAAAAAGGTTATTAACTCAAAAAGTGTTAGAACTATCGCAGATGGAATTGCCGTTAGAGATGTGAGTCAAGACAACTTAAACCATATACTTGAATGTGTCGATGAAGTTGTTCAAGTTGATGACGAAGAGATAGCAAATGCAATTTTGTTTTTGTTAGAACGTCAAAAACTTGTAGTTGAAGGTGGTGGTGCTGCTAGTGTAGCTGCTATTATGCATAAAAAGTTTGACTATAGTAATGACTCCAAAATAGGTGCTATTCTAAGTGGTGGGAATATCGATGTTCAAATGCTTTCTGTTATTATAGAAAAAGGTTTGATAAAGTCACATAGAAAGATGAAACTTCTTATTACTCTTATAGATAAACCCGGAGCTTTGATGAATCTAACAGATACACTAAGAGTTGCAAATGCAAACATAATAGAGATAGATTATGATAGAACTTCAACTAAACTCTCTTATGGTGATGCAAAAATAACCATAGTTTTAGAGACAAAAGGGCTAGAGCATCAAGAAAATATAATGAAAATGTTAAAAAATAGTGCTTATGAGGCACAAATAGAAGTTTAGAACAGTTTATTAACAAAAAGTTTGCCAAATTTTAATACAATAGTTTATAGTAAAAACAAAGGTTTTATTTGATGTTTAATGATGATAGTAAAATGAAATTTGTTAACAAGGCAAAAGACACATCTTCTAATGCTTGGAAAATTCTTATAGTAGATGACGAAGAGGGTGTGCATACCATTGATGACGCTGTTGCCTATTTGATTGATGAAAAAGATAAGCATTTTGATCCAAAACTAGTAGACCTATTCTTAAGTGACTTAGAAGAAGTAAGGGAGGTATACTCTATAAAATAATAAACTCATTTTCAACTAAATCTGTCAATAAGATTTGGTTTTTTAGTGTATTTCCTATGTTCAATATAGTTTTAATAACTTCAGCACTCTGAATTGAAGCTGCAAAAGTAACTGAAAAAGATGGATTTCCTACACTTTTTTCAATGCCAGAATCTCCATCTCTATATAAGTTTTCCAAAGTATTGCATGTAGTAAATTGACCAGTCATTCCGGCAATTGCCCCATGAACAAAAGCTATATTTTTTTCTTTACATGTAAAAGCAAGGTCTAGTTTTGTTTTTGGATTATCTAATGCATCAACAACCATGTCCACATTTTGAAGTATATTCATATCTTTAAAAGGATCAAACTTTTTTACAAATGCCTTTACATGTAAAGAAGGATTTATCAACTCTAAAGCCTCTTTTACCACTAAAACCTTTTCTTTATTTAAACAATTATAATTTGAAAAGTTTTGTCTATTTAAATTATGTTCTTCAAATATATCAAAATCAAAAAGTGTTAAATTTCCTATACCAATGCGTGTAAGCATTTCAGCAACATGTCCACCTAAACCACCACAACCTACAATAGCAACATGTGAATTTAAAAGTTTTAATTGATTTTCTATACTTATGGTTGATTGATTTCTTTTGTATCTGAGTGGAGTTATGTTATTTTTTAGTGCAATAATTTCTACTTCTTGAAAAGACAAATTGTATAATTTAACTGCTTCTTTTTCTTTTAAAATAGGTAAAAAAGTATCAACACTAAATTCTTGTAAAAATTGTTCTATATTTTTTTTCATTGTTAACCTTTCTATGCTATCATTACTTATGATAAAAATTATATTTAACGCATTCTCTTTTCTCTGAGAAAATTTAAAAAAACAAAATATACCTTATGTTAACCATATCATGGAACTCCCTAATGATCATACTCCAAATCAACTTATAAAAGATTTTAAATACAAAGATGGTGCAGTTGAGTCTGTTTTTATAAATGGCAAAGTTTTACCAAAAGACACAGTACTTAAACATGGAGATAGGGTAGCATTAGTTCCACCAGGAACACCTGGTTCTTATCGCCTTATGTTAGGTGCCAAAAAGGTTGAAGGGGATTAACCTCCACCAACTTTTGGGAAGAGGGCGAGTATATCACCCTCTTGTAAAACATACTCTTCTTTTTCATGTTTTGAATTTACCATCAAAACACCAAGTGGAAGTCTATGCTCTGTAATCCCCAATTCATCCATGATGTCTTGTGGAGTTGTACCGCATTTATAAACTCTTTGCTCAACTTTGAATCTTCCATCTCTATACTGTGCAAACAGTTTTAATGTGATATTTACACTCATCAGAAGTTCCAGAACTCATCTATCTCTTCATTTGTAAAATCCCATACAGCATTGTGAGGAGGAAGTTTTTCATACTTCATAAACTCAGGGATTCTATCATCTGCACTTGTAAGTCCAGCTTTTATGTTAAAGGCTCTTTCTGTTTTAAGAATTTTCTTACCTAATTCCATAACATCATCTATGCTTAGTGCTATACCAAATCTAGCATTTAACATATCAACTAAAGCAGGTAAACAAACTGGATCATCGAGAGCAGGGAAGGCTACAAATATACACATACCAGTACTGTCAATCGCAGCTGAAGCAATCTGAAGATTACGAGAAAGCTCAACCTGTCCCTCTTTCTTGAGTGGGTCAATATGTCCACCACTATTTAAGATGTTTGTAGCAACTGCGTAACCAGCAGTATGATCAGCACCCATAGGAGTTGTTACATAAGTAATACCTTGTCCTTTGATTGCTCTTGGCTCATATGCAGGAATACTCTGATTTTTAACTACAGGAACTCTTACAAGACCATAAAGTTTTCCAAGATTTCCAGCACCACTTCCTAGAACACGTCCAAGCGGAGTTCCATTTGATATATCTTCATTTATAAGATCAAATGCTTTTATACCATCACCATACTCTATAATACCTGCATCAACAGCAAGTCCTAAAGTAACACCTAACTCAATTGCATCTACACCTAAATCATCCATCAAAGCATCAATCTTTGCTATCTGATCTAAGTCTTTTATGCCAAGACCAGCACCAAATGCCCAAATCATCTCATACTCAAATCCAGATGTAAGATAGTTACCATCTTTATCATTATAAGTTTGTGAACACTGTATAACACAACCTGCATGACATCCATGAGTTGTGCTACCGCCTCTTTCAGTAATATTTTCAGCCATTGTTTCACCACAAATAGCTTCTGCATTTTCTGAGCTACCATCTCTAAAGTTTCTTGATGGTAAACCACCTGCTTCATTGATGATATTTACTAGAACATTTGTACCAAATGCTGGTAAACCTTCACCACTTATAGGATTTTCTTGTAACGCTTTAGTGAAAATTTTACTAGAAGCTTTAAACTTACTAGCATCAGCATAAGTTACCTCTTTATAACTCTCAGCGTCTACTGTAATACACTTTATCTTTTTAGAACCCATAACAGCTCCAAGTCCACCACGTCCATGACTTCTTAGCTTACCTTTAGGGTCTCTTACAGAGATATTTGAAACTAACATTTTCATTTCACCAGGACGACCTATGGTCATCACAGCTACTTTTTTATTGTATTTTTCTTCCATAGCATCTAGCACAAAATAGTTGTTTTTTCCTACAAGCTCAGGTACTGCGACTATTTTAACACTGTCTCTACTAACATGAATATGGTAAAAAGTAGAGTCATCCTCAGGTATGCCTTCTATGATTAGGGCTTTCACCCCAAGTTTTGCCATGATACCAGCTATAGTACCACCAACATTACTCTCTTTAATTCCACCCGTAAGAGGGCTTTTTGCTCCAAGTGAGCTTCTACCACTATTTGCTGCACTTGTTCCTGAGAGTAGTCCTGGAGCAAAAACCATTTTATTGTTTGGTCCAAGAGGGTGACACTCAGGGTCAACTTCAGCTGCAACTATGGTTGAAGTCAAACCTCTACCACCAAGTCCCATCCAATCAGAGGGAACATCTTCAATCTTAAAACTAAAATCATTCATATTGACGCGATATATTTTATCTGCCATTACTTCTCCTTAAATTTTTAATACTATCTATAGGATAAAACAAGTTTCGTTAATATTTAATTAAAAAGTTTTTTATAATAGATATGCAATTTTTGCATATCCCTTTTTACACAAAAGATTAAAACTAAAATAGTATCTTTTTAAGATAAAAATAAGCAACTCGACATTAACTGTGAAAATTACAGTTTTCAA
>DQTM01000064.1 GCA_015662785.1 Sulfurospirillum arcachonense
AAGATGTAACTACTGAAGATGATAGTAGTCTGATAGAAGAGTAGGCTTGTATGGTAGTTCCATTTTAAGGTGGAACACCATTTGCTTTAGTTTTAGTAAATTGACAAAAAGATATGTTATGGACAAATGGATTATTACCCTCTTCGTGGGAATGGGCATGTTGTTACTGTTTTCTGGATGTACAACAAAACCAGAAACAGATGCACAAATGAAAGCTAAACAAGAGCCAACGGTTATTGTTCAAAAGGTTGATAGAGAAGATATAAAGAGGATTCTTCAAGAAGAGAAGTTTATATATCTGAAAAACAACCCAGATAGAGTATTTGCAGTAAATGGAGAAGGAATTGCTCCTCAGAACACTGTTTCACCTGCACAAGCTATGGCTTTAGCAAAGAGAGCTGCTGTTGCAGATGCATATCGTCAAATGACTGAGAAGCTTTATGGCGTTCAAATTAATGCAAAAGATACTATAAAGAATGCAGCACTTTATGACTCAAGAATAGTTTCTCAAGTAAATGGTCTTGTAAAAGATGCTAGTATAACTGAGCATACTTTTAAAGATGGTCTATTTGTAGTAAGAATGGAACTTAAGATGAATGGTGCTAGGTGGCAAGAAATTTTTGCTTACTAATCATCTTTACATGTAGCCTTTTTGCAAATGAAAACTTTTGGTTTTCATATAAGACGGCTATTGATAATAAAGTAATAGTATATGAGGAGAGAAACATTTCTCCTCAAATGCAAAGTGTTGATATAAAAGAGTATAAACATTTATGTCAACTAAATATCAAAAAAAACAGTATCAATCAACAGAACATTTTTTAAATGAAAACTTTGATAAGGTGCTTGAATGCTTCTACTCCATGAGTACAAAAGTAGTAAATCACACACTCATAGAGACAAAAGGTGTGATAGAAAGAACAGTTCTCACTATAATCCCCACAAAATTCATAGTAGATTTTAAAGACGATTTTGCTAACATAAAAACTATAAAATAAATAGGTCAGTTTTAATGAATATAGCTATAGTCGAAGACGATATAAATATGAGAAAATCTCTTGAATTTGCTTTAGCAGAGTACTCAGAGTTTTCCGTACAAACATATAAAAGTGCCATAGATGCACTCAAAAAAATAGACAGCAGTGTTGATTTGATAGTAACAGACATAAATATGCCTATGATGGACGGAATAGAGTTCATAAAAGAGCTTGATGGTCGTTATGACATCATAGTTATCACTGGAAATGCTACACTTAACCGTGCTATTGAGTCAGTACGACTTGGGGTAAAAGACTTTTTGACAAAACCTTTTGAAGTTGATACTTTGGTTGATGCTATAAAAAGACAAGTCAAGATAAGCAAAAAAATAAAAACAACTTCAAAAAACCAAATCAAAAAAGCTGATGGAGATTTTATAGCAACTTCGCCAGCATTAGAAAAAGTTTTGAAACTCTCAAAAAAGGCAGCAAGAACTGATGCTTCAGTTTTACTGATGGGCGAAAGTGGAGTAGGAAAAGAGTTATTTGCAAACTTTGTTCATAAAAATTCTCCAAGGCTCAAAGGTAAATTTGTAGCCATAAATATGGCAGCAATCCCTGAAAACCTTTTAGAGAGTGAGCTTTTTGGATATGAAAAAGGTGCATTTACAGATGCAACTACTTCAAAAAAAGGACATTTTGAAATAGCTCATGGTGGAACACTGTTCTTAGATGAGATTGCAGATATGCCAATAAACTTGCAAGCAAAACTTTTAAGAGTTCTTCAAGAGAGAGTTATAACTCGCGTAGGTGGAACAAAAGAGATAGAAATAGATGTTCGTATAGTCTCCGCGACGAATGCAAACATACATGAGTCAATAGAAAAAGGCGAGTTTAGAGAAGACTTGTATTATCGTTTAAATACTATTCCTGTTCATATTCCTCCTTTAAGAGAGCGAAGAGAAGAGATAGAACCAATTGCAAATCATATTTTGAAAGATGTTTGTAAGAAGTATGAACTTGATGAGTTAGAGTTTTCAAATGAGGCATTAAATGAGCTAAATAGCTATAAATGGCCAGGAAATATAAGAGAATTGATTTCGGTCGTTGAAAGAGCGGCGATTTTAAGCGATAATAACGTTATTAGTTTAGATGATCTCTTTTTAGATAGTCGAAATACAAATAAAACCAAGAGTATAGACAGTATGGAAAAAGAGTTGATAAAAGAGGTACTTCAAAGTGTACAAAGTGACAAAGTTGAAGCAGCAAAAATTTTGGGCATGAGTAAAACAGTGTTGAACAAAAAAATAGAAAAATATAATATAGAGGTAATGTAATGAGAAAGTATAACGTAGCAATAGTAGGGGCAACAGGAGCAGTAGGTGAAGAGTTATTTAGAGTTTTAGAAGAGTTGGATTTTCCAATCAACAACCTAGTTCCACTCGCATCAAGCAGAAGTGCTGGGGTAGAGATAGAGTATAGAAACAAGTACTATAAAGTTTTAGAGTTGACAGAAAACATCTTTGAAGAGAAAGATGTAGAGATTGCATTTTTTAGTGCTGGAGGTTCTATCTCAGCTCACTATGCAAAGTTTGCAGCAGAAGCTGGAGCAGTTGTGATTGATAATACAAGTCATTTTAGAATGGAAGCTGATGTTCCTTTGATAGTTCCTGAGTGTAATCCAGATGCCATAAGTGATTGGAAAAACAGAGGAATCATAGCAAATCCAAACTGTTCAACTATACAGATGGTGCAAGTTCTAAAGCCACTTGATGATGCTTTTGATATTACAAGAGTAGATGTTAGCACATATCAAGCAGTAAGTGGAGCAGGAAAAGCAGGTATGGAAGAGTTAGTAGCTCAAATGCAAGACTTTTTTGCTTTTAAACTTGGCACAAATGAATCAAAAATATTCCAACACCAAATAGCACTAAATGTTATTCCTCATATAGATGTTTTCATGGAAAATGATTACACTAAAGAAGAGATGAAAATGGTAAACGAGACTCAAAAGATACTTGGTAAAAACATTGAAGTAAGTGCAACTTGTGTTAGAGTTCCAGTTATCAGAAGTCATAGTGAGTCTATAACTATCCATTTTGAAAATGCTGTTAGTGCAGAAAAAGCAGTTCAAGCATTAAAAGATGCTCCAAATGTTACAGTGATGGATGATCCAGCTAAAAACGAGTACCCAATGCCAATAACTGCGAGTGATACAGACGAGACTTTTGTAGGACGTATCAGAAAAGATATAAATAGAGATAATGTTCTTCATCTTTGGTGTGTAGCAGATCAGCTTAGAGTTGGAGCTGCAACAAACTCTGTTCGTATTGCACAAAAGTGGATTGAGATGGAAGGATAATTATGAGTCAAATTTTTGTAGATGCATGTTTTGGTAAAGAGACAACGCACACACCAGTGTGGATGATGAGACAAGCTGGACGTTATCTTCCAGAATATATGAAAGTAAGAGCTGAGGCAGGTGACTTTTTAGCTCTTTGTCATGACCCTGAAAAAGCTTGTGAAGTAACTCTTCAACCTATGGATATTCTTGGTGTTGACGCGGCGATTCTTTTTAGTGATATTTTAGTTGTTCCTATGGAAATGGGAATGGAGTTAAAGTTTGTAAAAGGAGAAGGTCCACTTTTCCCAAAACCAATCAAAACTATGGAAGATTTAGATGCACTTTGTGTTGAAGAAGCTGCTGAAAAACTAGAGTATGTTTATGAGACTATACGTCTTATCCGTGGTAAACTAGCAGCCGATAAAGCTCTTATAGGTTTTTGTGGTGCTCCTTGGACACTTGCAACTTATATGATAGAAGGACAAGGTACTAAGACTTATGCGATAGTAAAAAAACTTCTCTATTCTCAACCAGAATTCATGCATGCACTTTTGAAAAAAGTTACAGAAGTTATCAAGATTTATATGTCAAAGCAGATAGAGAGTGGAGTTGACGCTGTTATGGTTTTTGATTCTTGGGCAGCGGCCCTTGAAGAAGATGCGTATTTTGAATTTAGTTGGAATTATATGAAAGAGATAGCAAGTCATTTAAAAGCAAAATATCCTCACATCCCTATCATCATGTTTCCTAAGGGAATTAGTGGTTACTTAGACAGAATCGATGGTGATTTTGATGTATTTGGTGTTGATTGGTCAACTCCTTTAGAATTGGCAAAAGAGAAGTTAGGTGATAAGTATGTTCTTCAAGGAAACATGGAACCAACAAGACTATATAGTCAAAAAGCTATAAAAGAAGGCATTGAGAAGATAGTAAAAACTATGGACAACAAACGTCATATTTTTAACCTAGGACATGGAATACTTCCTGATATTCCAGTAGAAAATGCAAAATACTTCATAAAAGAAGTACAGTCACAAACTAAAAGATAGTTATGAGTAAAGTAGTATTTGGACCAATCACATCAAGGAGGTTTGGACAATCCCTTGGTATAGATTTGAGTCCAGATACTAAACAGTGTAACTTCGATTGTATTTACTGTGAGCTAAAAGGTGCAAAACCGGTAGATACCATACAAAACCCTCCCTCTGTTAAAGAAGTTATAACAAGTGTTAAAGAAGCACTTAAAAAGCACAAAGATATAGATGTCATAACTCTAACAGCAAATGGTGAACCAACTCTTTACCCATATATGGAAGAGTTAGTTCAAGAGCTACATGCTATTAAAAACAATTCAAAACTACTCATACTCTCAAACGGTGCAACTGTTACATGTAAAGAAGTTAGAGATGTTTTAAAAGAGATAGATATAGTAAAACTTTCACTTGACTGTGTGAGTGAAAAGTGTTTTAAAAAGATAGATAGACCCATAAAAGGTCTACATGTAGAAGATATCATAGAGGGTATAAAAGAGTTTAGAAAGATATATGATAAAGAGCTTGTTTTAGAAGTTTTAGTAGTAGAAGGCATAAACGATAAAGAGAGTGAATTTGAAGCTCTTAGAGATGTCTTAAAAGAGATAAAGCCAGATAGAATAGACATAAGCACAGTTGATAGACCACCAGCTTATGATGTCAAAAGTGTAAGTATATCAAGACTTAAAGAGTTAGCAAGCATATTAAGCTCATTACCTATTAGTTTAGCCTATAAGCGTGACTACAGTGAAGAGAAACGTGATTTCACAAAAGATGAAATTCTTAATATGATAGACAAAAGACCACAAAGCTTTGAAGACGTAAATATTAGCTTTTCAAAGACGAGTATAGACCATATAGATAGACTAGTTGAAGATGGTATTTTGTACGTGAAAGACGTAGCTGGTGTTAAATTTTACAAACTTTCATGATTTGTAAAAAAAACCTTGACATTAAGACCTTTTTTCACTATAATTTCGTCCTTGTTAAACGTGTTCCGGATTAGCTCAGCGGTAGAGTAGGTGACTGTTAATCACTTGGTCGCTGGTTCGAATCCAGCATCCGGAGCCATACTAAACCCCTATATATCGACCTTTAAATCACTTTTTAATAAAACAGAAAATACAATGATTTTTATTTTGGTAACGTATTGGTAACAATGTTTTCGTTTTTAGTAACTTTTTGCCTATTTTATTCTATGCCTTACATTTAGTAGTTTTAAAAAAATTGAACTTTTTTAACTTTTTACCAATGACAATTTAAGAAAAAAAATAAAATTTTACAAAATTGTTGCCTCAAGTATATTCAACTTAACTCATATTTATTCAAGTAAGCTCAAATAATCTCTCAGGCAAAAAAAATCATATTCATCTATAATTATCTTACTGAAATTATTCAATGGGATACCAAGTGCAACACACTCCCTAGGTTCTAAATCTACGTGTTAGGAAGTCTTTTTGGCTTCCCATTGAGTAATTTACTAGAGGCATTTGGTATCTGTCTCTAACTCTCTTTTGTTGTATTGTTTTTTAAATGATAAGCGTATCATTGTCAAGCGCAATCCAAAAATGTACCAATACGCAATCTAAATATGTACCACTTCGTAACACTTATTTCACTGAAATATCCAAT